>NC_015574.1:1985000-2285000 GCF_000214725.1 Methanobacterium paludis
TTACTATTCTGTTTCTAAAACAGGTATCCATTTTCTAAGATTTAAAGGGTCCAATTTGACTCTAAAAATTTAATTTGCTTTATTAATTGGTGTACTCTCAATTGATCTATTCCATTTTACTAAGCTAATTATTCTGATTTATTCTAAATTAGATTATGTTAATCAAATTATTCGATTCTTAACACCGTATTTTGTAGATATTTCATGGTACCTTTTTGCCAAATCCATTTGATAACGCTTTGAAGGTGCAAAAGAGCTGGAAAAAAGTTTTTTATATTCTAAAACCAGTTCGGGAAAATGATTCTCCAAAAATTGGTAGTATAACATCTTGCAGTCATATGGACCATCACCATAGAGAGTCAAGCCTGAAAAAATAATATATTCAGCCCCACGAATCTTCGCAGATTTTATCATGGCCTCCAGATCTTCACTGGAATCTGAAAGGAATGGTAAAACCGGCATGTTGATAATTCCAACTTTAAAACCTGCATCACTGCATTTTTTCATGGTTTCAAGACGTTCCATTGGACTGGGGGCTCCAGGCTCCAGTATGCTGGCCAGTTTCTCATCTAACGTGGAAAAAGAAAAGGATATTAAGACCCCACATCCCAGCTTCTCCTTGAGATCATCTGGTAAGATTGCATCCCGATTTATTTCTTCTAAAACATCCAGATCTCTCAAAATTAAACTGGATTTAGTGCAAACATGAACAGGGAACTTGTAGCGCTTGATCAAAAAGAGAATTTCACGTGTTACCCCTAAATTTCTCTCAATTGGAGGATATGCTTCTGCAGCAGATCCAACAACTATGAACCCACGTTCAGCCCTTCGTATCCTGTTTTTAAGCTGACGTTTGAGCATGGAAACTGCATTTGCCTTCAAAGCCACTTCAGATCCATGGTCTCCCCCGTACTTGCTGCCGCGTGTGTAACAATAAATGCAGTTAAATGGACAGCCAGCATATGGGTTAAGTGTGTAATTCCCCAAAAACCAGTCATCACGTTTTTTGTGTTTGTTAAGTATTGATGTGACCTTAATTTCATTTAGCACTTCATCCACCTATACGCTTATCAACAACTAATTGAATATTTTATAATAATATAGAACTAACCTTCTATCTACATTTATCATCAACTTTTTAAATTTATTTTAAAAAAAGTTAAAAAAATAGTTTAGTATATTTTTTAAAAATTAAAACGTAGTTTTATAGTTTTAAAACTTTTACTAAATTTATGAAAATACTAAATTTATAAAAAAAACTTTAATTTACTGGAATAGCTGGAAATAAAAATTGGAAACGATTCAAAATGGAAATACAAAATTTAATGCATGAAATCAGAGAAGATGCCATTGAAAAAATGGAGAAAAAATCACCCTACGACTTAGCAGCCAGCTGGTCAGGAGAAGATCTACTCTACTCCGGAGTAGGAAATGCAATTTTTATAGTACTGCCAACTTCAGGATGTGCCTGGGCTCTTTCAGGTTCAGGAGGGTGTACAATGTGCAGTTACGTTGCAGATTCACCCCTTGTGGATGTTGAGGCAGATGTGCTCGTGGATATATTCAAAAAATGCATGGCAAAACACGAAATAGAGAAGAAAACCACTGTCAAAATGTTCGTATCCGGAAGCTTTCTAAACGAAGCAGAAGTTCCAAAGGTCGCAAGGGACGAGATTTTAGGGATTCTAAAAGACGAAAAACATGTTGAAGAGGTTGTTGTTGAATCAAGACCAGAGTACGTAACAGAAGAAGTTCTTAAAGAGTGCAGCGAAGCACTTGGAAACAAGTTATTCGAGGTAGGGATGGGACTTGAAACCTCAAATGACTACACAAGAAAATACAAGATAAATAAAGGATTCACAAGGGAAGACTTTGAGCAAGCAGTTCAAATCATCAAAAAGCTGCAGCCAGAGTACAATGTGCATGCAAAGGCATACCTTTTTGTAAAACCAATTTTAACATCTGAAAATGCTGCAATTGAAGAGGCTGTTGAATCAGCACGGTATGCAGAAAGTGTTGGAGCCAGCAGAATTTCATTTTGTCCTGCCACAATTCATAAAGGAACATTGATGGAACTACTCTGGAAGCAGGGTTCTTACCAGCCTCCATGGATATGGAGTGTGATTGAAATTATAAAAAGGGTGCGCAGTTCTGTTAAAATTCCAGTTATAATGGATACAGCAGCATTTGGAACAAGACGAGGACCTTATAACTGTAAAAAATGTAACTCCAAACTGAAAAGTATGATAATTAAGTCCAACCTTGAGCAGAACATTCCAAAAGAGTTTGAAGATTTTGAATGCGACTGTAAGGAAAGATGGGTTGTTGATGTGAAATTTTCAGATGTTACAAGGTCAACAACCAATTTAAACAGACGAAGATAAACTAAAATGAACAAAAAAAGTAAATAAATTTTTTTATTTTTGATTAGTTTATTTTAGAAAAAATGTAAGAAATATATTTGATAGATCTTATCAAAAATCCAATATTTATTGATAATATCGGATTCACTATCTAACAGAACATTCTTTTAAAAATATTACCAACACTATTTTAATATTTATTTATAATTCTCTTTCCATGAATATGATGGTTATTTCGGTCCCATGATCCATATCAAAAGTGAGTAGTCCTTCAATCTGTTCCACCAAACCCCTTACTAATGTTAATCCAAGCGTATCACTTTTTTTGACGTCAATATCTGCAGGGATACCCACACCATCATCTTTAACCTTCAATATACAATTATCATCTTCTTTTTTGAAAACTATTTTTAATGTACCTTTATTATCTGCGGGGAATGCATATTTAAGACAATTAGAAATAAGTTCATTTAAAATAAGTCCCAGAGGTACTGCCGTGTCCACGTCTAGTTGAATATCCTCAACTGCCATCTCAAGTTTTATATTGCTCGTATCCACTGCATAGTTTCTGAATAAATCCGTTGTTAAGCTCCTTGTGTATTCTCCAAAGTTTATATTTTTGAGGTCTGAAAAACCGTAGAGGCGCTCGTGTATGAGTGCCATTGAATTTGCCCTATTTCTACTTTCCTTAAGTATATTACGTGCTTTTTCATCTTTCACGTATCTGGACTGCAGGTTGAGTAGACTTGAAATTACCATCAAATTATTTTTAACACGGTGATGTATTTCCTTCATTAGAAGTTCCTTCTCTTCCAGAGCTTTCTGGGCATTCTCTTCTGCTATTTTAGTTCTGGTGATGTCAGTCAATGAAACCAGATGCCCCAGAAATGAATTGTTGCCGTGAAGAGGTTTGATTTGCACATCCAGCCAGCAGTGTTGCGAACCTAAACGTGTTTCATAATGTTTACGAGTCTCTTCATCAGGAATTACGAAATCTTGAACATTTTTCATCACTGAATCTGCACTCTGACCCAAAACATTACCCTCTAAACCTAAAAGCTTTCTTGCTGCAGAATTTGTTTCTACAATTCTATTTTTAGCATCAAAAACAACAACAGCTCCACTCATATTGTTAAAGATTGCTGTGTGAGCAACAGGCATTATATTCAAAAATCGAAACCTGAAAATGCTCCAGGCAGATACAAGTCCGGTTATAAAGAATGCAATGGGTGTTGGATCCACACCGGGGTCGGGAAAAAGATCTGCAAGATAAACCGCATTTAAAAGAAGTGGTACCATCGCACCCACAAGCAGAAGTCCAGCTTGATACCTGTATAAACCCGGAGAGTTGATTACAGTCTGGAAAAGCAGGATCATTCCTATGATCATGAGTGTGTACGAGTAGATCACGTTGATCCATGCACCCATTCCATGGTCGTAAACAAACACCGTACCTGAAGCTGTTGATACAGTAGTTACATGGGGCCATATAAGGCCATACCACTGGTTGGTAAACACCATCACAAGTACAGCAAATGGTATAACCATCAAAAGCAGTAATCGTGACTTTGTAAGCCATCTCTCATTTTGAGTATATGTCAAGGCAAAAAGAAACCATAAAGGAGCTATGATGACCACACCAATATAACTCATCTGCGACCAAAAGATGTTTGATGCAACATTCACAGTCATAACTTCATTTATCCCACAAAATGACCAGAAAGCAACTCCCAGAAGTGCCAGAGATATATAAGACGCACCAGGAACTTTTCGCCTTTTCCAGGTGTAAAACGTTAACAACAAAGCGATTAATGAAGATAACGCAAGGATAATAACATAAACTATATAACTGTCGTTCATTTTTCCTCCATATGAATATTAACTGTGCTAATTGTTAAAAAAACATTGAAAAGATTAGAAATTCCGGATCTTGATCTTAATTTGCCTTTTACCATAAAACATCTCCATTTAAAATTTCAGAGAAATTTTCCTAATGAAAAATATAAAAAAATACCTAATCCCACTAGATCTTCATGAAATACTTATTCGTTATTAAATCTTGAATATAAATAATATTAAAAACTTTTCTATTTCTTTCACGACCATCTTGCTTTTTAAAAAGAAATTTGTATCCAAAACAAAGTATTTTAATCCAAAACTTTTTTAAATAAAAAGGGTAATTTATAAAATTAAAACTAAATTGGGAACCGAATATTAAAACTTAAGAATTAAAACTTAGAGTAGAACTTAAAGATTAAAACTTGAAAATAGGAACTTGCGATTTAATAAGAACTAAATTTTTCAGTGATAACAGACAATAGTTTAACAATGCAAACCCCTGATAAAATTACACAAAAAACTGGGTCCCAGACCAGTCTTCTTGAATTTTTGATGGCTCTTGGAAAGGCCTTGATTTCAGCTGGTATTTCAGTGGTGGATATAACCTCAATTTTAGAACGTATTGCCTGCGCATACAAAGTAAAAGCTGAAGTACTGATTTTTCCCACCGTACTGCTTGTAAAGCTTGGTGAAACTGAATCCGCACCTCTAAGCGCAAGCAATCAGAAACCTGGTTTAATACCTTTAAATCAAGTTTCAGAGATCTACAAATTAATTTATCAAGCTGAAAATGCGGAAATTTCTCCGGAAGATGGTAAAAAACGTTTGAAGCAGATATTAACTGAAAAACATCGTTTCGGCTCCATTGGAACAATAATCGGTTACACATTGTTTTCAATAGGTATTGGGATGTTGATGCGGTTTTCACCAGAACAAATCCTAGTTTCAGGTGCTTTCGGAGTTATAGTGGCATTTTTAATTTTATTTGGTGAGAACCAGACCAAAGTCTCACTTTTACTCCCTGTAATTGCTGCTCTCATTGTTTCTTCATTGTTCTTCTTGGGTATGAAAGAGGGATTTCTGACCGGTACATTTATTATGTTAATTCCTGCACTCGCCTACTTCCTGCCTGGAGCTATCCTCACAACTGGAATGTTTGAACTGGCATCTGGTGAGATTATCTCCGGTGCAAGCAGGGTTATCTCAGGTGCTGCAATCCTCCTTTTACTACTTTTTGGATTGATTGTTGGACTTGAAATAGCTGGACTTCCTCTGCAGCAGCTCATGTTCATTAGCCCATCCAATACCTCCATTTGGTGGATTCCTTACATTGGAGTTTTAGTTTTTGGGGTTGGAATGTACCTTTTCATGTCTATAGAAAGAAGAGATATGCCATGGATCATTTTAATCCTTTATATAGCTTTTATGGGGGAACAAGTTGGTAATCACTTTGTAGGAGGATTTTTTGGAGGTTTTCTGGGTTCGCTGCTTATGGCTGTGAGCGGAACATTAACCGAGAGATATGACCATGGAACTCCAGGTTTCATTTCTATATTACCTGCTTTTTGGATACTGGTTCCCGGTTCTCTGGGTTTTATAAGTCTGGCCAGTCTTGTGGGACAAAACTACCCGGCAGCAATTAACAATGCTTTACTTGTTACAATGACCATTGTGGCAATTTCACTGGGATTGCTGGTGGGTAGAGTTCTTACTGAGCCTTTAAAAGTAGAAAAATAATATAATTGATATAATAAAATAAATTTTTTAATAAATTTAAAGATTTAATATAACTTTAAAGACCATGAAAAGGAGGTTGGAGGGTAAGAATTTTGGACTAATTTGGCAGTGGACTACTTATAAAAGGAGCAAAATATCGTTTGGAGGTTTATTCAGGATTATCTGCCAATATTTAGTCCAGTTTCTCATCTTACCCTCCCATATTAATTCTTAAAGAATTCATGACATTTAAATCACTTAGATCATCATATTATTTGGACAGTCCAACGTATTTGAATTTTGTTTTTAATCAGATCATGTTCCCTCCAAAACCCTAAAAAAAGGGTTTAAATTAATTAAACCTTTGTTCAATTATTCTACCTTTCCATCAGAAACTCTGATGATTCTATCAGCAATTTTTGCCACATTAAGATCGTGTGTTACCATTACAATGGTTACCCCTTCCTTCCTGTGTATGTCCTTTAAAAGTTCGAGGATCACTTCTCCTGTTTTTGAATCCAAAGATCCTGTAGGTTCATCTGCAAGTATTATGGAAGGGTGATTGGCCAGTGCTCTGGCAATGGCCACCCTCTGTCTTTCACCACCTGAAAGTCTGGTTGGAAATTGATTCAATTTGTTTCCTAAATTAAGTGATTTCAGAAGGTCCAATGCTCTTTGAACCATTTTTTCATCATCAAGAGGCGTTCCTAACATGGGGATCTGCACATTTTCAAGTGAAGTAAGGTTGGGTATCAGGTTGTGGAACTGGAATATGAAACCTATCTCCTGGGACCTGATCCGACTAAAATCTTTGTTCTTCATCAGATCATGTCCGGCTACTTTGATGGAACCTTCATCAGCATGATCAAGAGCCCCTATCATATTAAGAAGGGTTGATTTCCCGGACCCTGAAGGTCCCATAACAGAAATAAACTCTCCTTTTTTTATTTCAAGGTTTATACCATCCAGTGCCCTTATTCCGCCATTATCATATCCCCTTTTGACACCGCTCATTTCAATTATGTTCTCATCATTCATAGCGCAACGCCTCCGTTGGTGATAATTTAGAAGCTCTGTACGCTGGGTATAATCCTCCTAAAATTCCGAGTAGTAATGCCACTCCAATTGCTTTTAAGAAGAGTTCAGCTGAGAATGCAAGTTGAATGTTGGGTATGAGATTGGAAATACTTAGAAGCTCAACAGCACCTACACCAATAATAAGCCCTACTATGGATGCCATTACCGTGATAATAACAGATTCTCCCAGTATCATAGTCATGACTCTTTTATTGGTCCATCCAACAGATTTGAGAACTCCTATTTCTCTGGTTCTTTCAACTACGGATTTTATCATGATAATCAGAACGATTACCCCACTTATAAGTACCGCCAGGAGTGAAATTGCCCATGCTCCGGTGCTTATGGTTTCAAGTCCGTTGTTCATTCTACCCATCGATGCCATGGATTTTGTGTTTGATAAATCAGGATAAGCCGCTTCTATCTTGTTAATTAGATTGTCTGAGTCTTGGGTGTTGTTAGCTTTAACCATGATTGAAGATACTGTTCCAGTGCTGTTGGTAATGTTTTGAAGGGAACTTAGTGACATGAATACGCCACCATCCTCCATGAAATTACCTGTTTCATAGATACCCACAATTTTAAAGGTTTGATTGGATATGCTGAGTGTATCCCCCACTGTTTTGTTCATGGTTTTAGAAGCAGTTGTACCAATTATTACCTCATTTCCAGTAGAATATGTGGAACCGTTAGTAATTACCGCGTCGGCAAGTGATAGTTTGCTTCCATCAATTCCTATTGCATTAACTGGCATCTGAGAACCATTAATGGTGAAACTGCTTTGTAAAGCTCCTACTGCATCTTCAACACCTGTTATTTTCAGGACATCTTCAACACGCGTTTGATTTATGGTTCCTCCACTACTGGAATTTTGACTCATCATAGCTGAATCAGGACCACCTTGCCCTCCCGAACCTCCTGTAGAACTCGCTGAAGTTAGTGTAAAATCAGCCGCTCCGGCCGTAAGGGTTTTTTCGGTGGATGCTGTCAGACCATCACTTACCAGACCCAACCCCACTATCGCAGCGATCCCTATGGAGATCCCCAGTAGAGCCAGGAATGTCCTTGATTTATTTCGGAATATGTTTTTTAGAATTAAGTTTATGAACTTCATAGCTCCCTATCTAAAATAACATAAAAAGTAGTTTTTCCCATATTGGACCCAAATCTATACCAAATAACACCCAATTACTTATAAAAGTTGTAAAATAAGGTATTGATTTAGATATAAAAGATCTATCCATTATTTTCTGAAATAATTTAAAAAAATAGGAATAGTCGATTAATTTAGTTGAATTAATTGTAAAGAATTATATAATATACTTGATAGCAGCTTGATAAAATAATTATTTTAAAAATTAAGATTTAATTTAAATCTAAAATCTAAATAAAAATAAATCAAGATATCATTTTTGGAATATTGCCTCTGTAATCTGACCCATAAATCTTATCTTATTTATTTTGAGATTAATTTCCTTTAATCCTGCTTTTTGCATTAATTTCTTAATTTCACTTGTAGACATGCCATGATTATCTGCAATTGGCTCTCGGATATAAATTTTTCCTCCATCTTTTAATTTTTGAATAAGAACTTTTAATATATCTCCCCTTAAATCAGACTCTATATCATGCAGTACGTAATGAATTATAATCGCATCATAAGACTCATCTGGAATATCCACATTATCAATTTTTCCAAATTTAAAATTTACGTTAGGATATTTATTCATCGTTTTTTTGATAATATTCATCCATTTTCGGGATATATCAACACATGTTAAATGACCTTCTCCTTTTAAAAGAATTTGAGCCACATGTCTTGAAAGAGCACCTGACCCTGAGCCATAATCCAAAATTTTCTCATTTCCATTCAGATTAAGGCTTTTTGCATAGTTTTTGTAAAAAGGACTACCAATTGAGTAGCATACTGCAACTGTGAAAAATACTTCTGTTGAACCGGGTTCTTCAAATTTCATAAGTAATCATCTGATTCATACCATAAAAAATATGTTATAACAAAAAATGTTAACTCAGTAAGTCTAATATTCATAAAACTTTAACTAATTACAAACATACAATTATTAAAATATATTTAAAATAATTAAATGACTTTTTTATGCTTGAAATAGATTATAATAAACATCAACACGGTATTTAAAGGGGGTATTAACCTGATTGGAATAAGCGCGGATTTTGACCCAGTCCACAAAGGGCACGTTAAATTAATAGATAAAGCCAGACAACTGGCAGATAAAAAAGGCGACGAAGTTGTCATCTACCTCAACAAGGGTTACAGTGCCAATCATGCACCATTTTTTGCAAACTTCAATGCAAGAAGCCGCATGGCACTTGAAGCGGGAGCCGATAGAATTGTACCAATCGAAGGGTTACATCACAGGCTCACCCTGGCATATACAGTTCCAATAAGGATAGCAATGATGATAGAAGATGGTGTAGTGGATTACGTTGATGCGGCAGATGTTTCAACGGATAAAATAAAAAAATATTCATCATCTTTTGCGAAAAAAGGAATATTCAGCGGTATACCTCGAAATTTACCTAACAGAAATGTTATACGCTGGTTTGCTGTGAACGAGTTTCTATACAAAAAATACAACAGAAAGCTCAAGTTCCATATAATACCAGAGTACAAGATCCATGGTGAAAAAATTTCAGGAAGGTTCATAAGGCGTGAAATAATCGAAAATAACATGGAAATACCTGAAAGTGCAGCCAAACTTCTTCCAGACTCAACTGTCCAGATATTAGAAGAAGAACTAAAAAAGGGCAACATACCCGGTGAAAGGAATATAACTGTCTTGACAAAAAGGCTTAATACTTATTCCCGGGCAAAAATGATTAACATCGCCCATATGAACGCTGATGCTGTGAGTGCACTTGTAAAAGGTAGGAAATACACAAACGAGGATCAGATCTGGGCTTCATTAAGGATGGCTGGTTACGGCCCTGTTCTTACAAGGCTCGTAATAAGCGCTGCTGAGGAAGATGTAACTCGCAGAGAAGTTTTTGACCTCATCAAAAAGTATGAAAAAGACGGGATCATCCCACCAGACCAGAAAGTCGAAAATGTCATTGAGAGGGCATGGTTTGTGGCATCAAAGTCTGATGAGGGAATGCCATCTTCCGATGCACATAAAATGTTCAGAAAAGGAGTTAGGATCCATGAAAAACCCCTTTACACTTTCGATGGGGGTATGCATCTCAGGAGCTTTGAAATTCCATCTTTAGAAGATGGTATGGATGCCACACTTTACGTGGATAAAAATGATAGACTCTGCTGTGATGTGCGTGCAAAGGATCGTAAGATAAAAAGTCCACTTAAGCTACCAGCCAAACTTGTAACTTATCTGAGGCTTCTTATTGACTCTCAGTTCATCCCCCTAAGCGCTCAGCTAGTTGAGAAAGAGGAAGGTTGGAGAATTAGAGTATTTGTTGGGGATTATAAAAATTAATGGAGATTGAACTTTAATTAATCTCCAATGAAATCTTTTTTTATTATCTTTAATTTTAGAACTGACATGATTTCATATATTTAAATCCTGTGATGAATTCCTCGAACTTATCCTTTGTTCTGAATTTTTCTATGGGTTTTTGTTCCTATGCTCAACTACAGGGCACATCCAGTCCTTACAAAATGTCATGACCATCTTTCCGCTATCTGTGGTTATGTAAAGTCTCCAGCAGTCACTGTTTTGTGGTTTGAATCTAATATCAACGATAGTCTTACCAATAAGCTTCTGAAGAGCTTCTTGACATTCCTGCATATGCTCGTTGATTTCCAAATGACCGTCCCCTTTCTTAATGCCCAAATTCTATAATTATAGACCTAAATTCTAGATCTGTTAATTGTATTGATTCCAGTAGGATTATTTTGTCTCTTAAAAGTTATAAAATTTACTATGAACGTATTATGCCTCAAACATTCCAAAAAATTCTATTTTAGGTTCTGAAACTGGATAATGTTAAATTAGAAAAACCAAGATAATTTAGGATAATTCAAAACATTATAAGATTATAGGATTAGATTATTAGTTTGATTTAGGAAATTGTCCCAAAAACTTTAGGAGTTATAAAATTATTATACAATTAAGTATTCACTCAATTTTCAAATATTGTTCCATTTAACAAAGTCTCATTAACTCATTAATCTTTTCTAATTTTCAGTTCTAATTCCAAGAGGTTTCCCAAGAAAATAGAAAGTTTAAAGTACTATAAATTAATATGTTATTACCACAACAGTTGAACATGGTTATGTCTAGTTCCAGTATTTAGAAGAGGATAAAAGTAATCAGTCTTCATAGAAACTGTAAAACACATCTCTATAATTTTCCAGTTTCTTTTCATGTTTACCCTCTTTATTTGAGAGTAATTTAAAAAATTCAGATGTTGCCCTGCTCATCATGGGATTTGTATGTTCAGAAACCACTTTCACAACCTCCATCATCTCCTGAGCACGTCTTTCAGCATGAAATGTACTGCTTATTATTCTGGACATTGCAGATTCCTTGAAACCAGGGCATTCAGTTTCAGATATGCATTCAAGGAGCATTTCATCAACTCCCATTTTATAAGCCACCAAAAGAGTTTCAAAAAGCAGAGCCGAAACTCCCTTGGTGTATGCACTTCTAAGCATCTTTATAGCAGAAGCTTGACCAATTTCATGACTTATAACTTCTATATTCATCCCATAACCGTTGAGCTTTGCAAAACGCTCTGCACCGCTGCCTGATGCAATGATCTTAACATCCAACCCTTTTTTTACACTCCCTATTAACGATGCATCAACAGTTTTACCTTTTTTTATAAACCCAAGTGCTTCTTTAACCCTTTGGGGTGAAATGTTATTTACATCCACATAAACACCATTAAAATGTTCTCCAACTTCCTTTGCAACTTCAACAGCGCTGGATGGAACAACTGCAGATACGATGATTTCTGATATTTCTGCAACTTCTCTATTGGTTTTGCAACGATTAACACCAACTTTATCTGCAAGATCTCGTGTTCTTGAACTTCTACCCTCAACACAAGCGCAAACATCCACTCCGTTGCGTATAAGTCCATCACTTAATGTTGATGCAACTTCTCCAAATCCTAAAAATCCCACTTTCATAGATACAACCCCAAATATCTGGATAAATGTTAATTTGTATTTGATTTTGATTGATTTTGAATTTAAGAATATTAAATAAGTTCGGTTAACATGCCATTAATTGAACTCAAATATAGATTAAATTCCTGTAGAATATTATTCCCGTAAAATTATTTAAGTAGATTTTATTCATCAGAGATTTCCATCAGTAGGTTATATCTCATTAAAATGAATAATTACTAAAAATGGATAAAAATTAATTTTTAGAGGCATTGAGCATTAAAACCACATTATCACCCTTTTCCACGCCAATATCCCTTGCAACAGGGTCGCATTTAGCGTTCAAAAGGGAAAATACTGGTTTTTCCTTGAGATACATCTCTCCCAAGCCTTCGTAGTTTCCAAGGCCCTTGGCTATGACCATATCTGCCTTATCAAATATTTCCTTGAATTTAGATGATACATCCTCATAGATTACACCTACAGAGTCCGTACCTGTAGTTATGAGCTCTGCAACCTCTTCCAAACCGATACCGAGGGCATCTTCCAGGCATGCATCGTTTAAAATTGGTTTTTCTTTAAGAGCTACTGTAACTTCCACCCCATATTCGTGGAGTTTTTTTATGAGTAACTTATCAAATACTATCTCCCCTATGTTGTCTGCAAGGTACAAAACAGTTTTAGCCTTTTCAAGCTCATTTTCAAGCTCTTTGGAGTTGTTTACCCCAAAACCTTTTTCCATGGTTTTAATTAGGATGCCTTCCATGTCTGAGTCCAGCCCCATTGCACCGAAGTCTATGACATTGCCTGCTATTGCTGCTTTTAGGTAACTTTCAAGCCCGTTTTGATCCTCCACTATTTTTTCAACCCTTGGAAGGAATTTCAGGGCTATTTCATTGCAAATTTCCCTTTGATAACTGTATGGATCCTTGTTTCCAGTTTCTTTCTTTATGGTTCTGTGTATCTCTGTTCCAATCACGTTGGAAGCTGCACCCCCGTGGAAATTTTTACACACTATTTTTGTGACCTTCTCTGTAACATCCATTTTCAATGATTCATCGTTTGTTGCAAGATCAACTGCTTCTCTTGCCTGTCTTAAGAAACATGCTGCGCATTCGTAGTGAACTTTCATATTATCTCCTTAAATACTTAATCCATTTATATAAATCTTTATTTTGACTTATTTTTGTTTTTTTCTCTGGTTTTTATAAAATTTTTATAGTTTCTATATTTTAAATTTAGGTAGTTTGTATTTTGTACAACTCCAAATCCAATACACTTGGAAATCATTTACAACTTGGAAATCCTGAAAATCCAGTTTAATCTGTAAATTTTTAATCATTTAATATATTTTGAAATTTTGATTTGGGATATGAATCTTAAAGAGAATTTGTTGGAATTGGGGATAAACACAGAATAAGAATTATCAGCATAACCAACGCCATAATTTTTCTGCCCCTTGTCAATTTTGAAGCATTATCAAGTGCTCCAGGATGCTTTTTAGTAAAAAAGAGTATTAAAAACATTAGTATGGCCATTGTTATCCATCCAAGAACCACTGTTACCACTATACCCATCATAGATATTATCTGGTGAGTCTTACCATCGAAAAGCGACCTTGAGATGTGTCCACCGTCTAAGAATGATACAGGCATCAAATTGAGCATAGTCACTATTATACCAACCCACGCAGCAAATAGAACAGGGTGAATCTGCAGCATGTAACCTGCAGGTACAGTTGGTGCCAAGAAGTACATAAATATGGCCATTAAAGGTGGTGGGTTGAACATTCCAGCCCCTGAATCTATTGGAACCACCGTTGATAATAAAATTCCAGTTATGAGGACAGGAATTGTAACGATGATCCCTGCAATCGGCCCGCTGAACCCAAGATCGAAAAGGGCATTTTTATCAGGAATAGGTGATTTAACATTTATAACTGCCCCAAATGTCCCGATAAGAGTGGGTGCAGGTACGAAGTAAGGTAAAGTTGCTTCAACACCATGTTTTCGAGCTGCAAAAAAGTGAGCACTCTCATGAACCCCCAATATACTCAAGATTGCTATCGAAAATGCTACACCACTCCATATGTTCTGGTTTCCAACCATGTAACCTGCATAGATGGTGGTTGCAACGGTTACAACAAAAAGAACTATATTTATGTAAATATTGGATTTTCTCTTTTCAGGTTTTTCAGCTATCCCTATTCTGTAATTTTCCCCATAAGGCTCCATAAATGGAATGTAACCTATTTCAGCCATATCCTGGATTAACCAAGAAAATTTATCGTGATCATAGTCGTAAATGACAAAATAAGAACCTTCTTCAGTAGAATGAAATCCCTCTACCTGAAAGTAATTTGAGATGTTCTTCTCAATGAGATCGAAGTTTTCCACATATACACATCCCGACTTATTAAACATTTTAAGAAGTTTGTTAAAATTAAAATATTAAATTTAAAACACCTTATTTAAGTTGAATATGAATCCCTCAAATAACTGGGGTACAATGTTGGAGTTAGAATATTTCAATGAAATCCTTTAACTTCAAAATATCTTGATATTTAAACAGTGTTCAAAGAAGGGGAACACATTAACCACCGTATATAACCTGTATAATTTCAATTGTGTCCCCGTCAGCAACTGGCTCTTCTTCTATAACGATGTAATTGTTTTTTTTGACGACCACTGTTTCTGAGGGAACATCCATAATTTCAAGCATGTCTTTTACTGTTTGATTCTCATTTATTTCCCGGATCTCTGTATTTTCCCCTATGACTATTTTTACTTCCATCAAAATTCGTCTCCAATCCTTGAATTACTTCTGTTAAATTTTTTTAATTTTTATTAAGTTTTATGCCACTAACTAGTTCTAATAAACGTTCGTAAGTTTACATGTTTAATCTGTCAACAAACTTTAACAAAGTATCCTTGTTATTAGTTTAAGTTGTATTAATCTGTGATCTTATATCTTAACTTATTTTTTATATCATTAACATCATTTATAATAAAAATACATTTTTTATGATCAATCTTCGTAAAAATACATCTTTTACTTACACACTGGATATTGATTATATTATTGATTATACTCCATATTCCAATTTAAAAAGCGTTCAATTCTCATCCCAATGTTTAAGGAAGCTACAAGCCTTACAGAGATCACCTGAAGCAGGTTCGCCACAGTTTACACAGACCCCTGTACTGGATTCATTTGCAAACTCATTTTTTAGAACTGGTTTTATCTTCTCAAAACCACGCAGGGTTGAGTACATGATGGTTGGATGTTCCACAGAAAGATCCTTTATGAACTTGCCGATTTCAGCCCTGAACGACTCTCCCGCATAAGGACAACCTGCAAAGTGCACATCCATGCCCTTAGCCACAACATAAAGACCAATTTCCTTTTCGGGTATCTCACTTAATGGTTTTATCTTCACTGTGAACTCTTTGTTTCTTGACTCTGACTTTGGACCGATTCGTGTTAAATTTCGGATGTTTCCCTCAAGGTAATTCATGAGTATCGACTCAGTTTCATCGTCCAAATTGTGGCCTGTTGCTATTTTGGTGGCTCCTTCTTCCTTGGCTACCTTGTTGAGGAACCATCGCCTGAAAACTCCGCAGTACGTGCAGGGATGCCTTGAACGTGCAAGATCAGAATCTTTCTCAACTATATCATCGAGTGTTAGTCCAAAATAATCCTTAAAAGACACAATTCTATGTTTTACGCCTAATTTTTCAGCGTTACTTGCTGCGATGCGCACACCATCTTCCCTGTATCCGGTTATACCCTCATCAATTGTTACAGCAACCAGATCTATTATGTTCCTTTCTTTGAGTGAGTTAAGGATGTCCAGTAGCATGACGCTGTCTTTACCGCCTGAAAGTCCAAGGAGAACTTTATCTCCCTTTTCTATGAGTTTATATTTACGGATATCATGCAAAACTTTTTCTTTTGTGGTTTCTATGAAACACTCACGGCATAACTTCTGGCCAGACTGTTTTTTCTTTATGATAACATGAGGATTTCCGCATTTAGTACATACGTTCATTTTAATCTCCAAACTTGAAAATTAATTATTCTGAATTTGTTACTTTGAAATTAACTTTCTTAATTTAAATTATTTTAATTAAATTATTTTTAAATAGTTTAATAAAATATTATGAGAATTATATTTAAAAAAAATTAACTTATTGAAAATTTAGATTAACTATGAAAATTGGTATATTTAAATATAAAAATAATTAACATTTTTTTTTAGTAGAATTTCATAAAAATTAGGAAAAAATTTATAGAATTATTTTTTAATAACCTATTAAACAGCTCATTAAATCTATTAAGCTTATTAAACCTCATTAATATTTAATTAAATATGGGAAAATCTTGGACATAGTTCTTGCCAAGTTTAACGGCAATTTCAGCTTTTTGAAGTTCTGCACCCAGGTAGGTGGCATGTTCCATCCTTGAAATCAGCCCTCTTTTCAGTATTTCATCATAGAGTTTCTTGGCTTTCTTCCCAGTTATGGCTATTTGAGGTTCCATTTTAATGTAATGCACCGCAGTTATAAGGCCCTCTTCAACTAGGATCTTGAAGCTTCCTGCAGGGTCCTGAATAAACTTTGTGTCAATTTCACCTTCAACAATTGGAACATCAAACTCTTCGGTTATAACATCTGATTTACGTTTATCTTTCAGGACAAGAAGGTTTATACCCAGATCCTTCGGTATTGATCCCCTCTTTTTAGACAAGAACATCATATCTGAGGACACTGCAAGCTCCCGAACACTCCCCCTAGTCTTACCACTTTCTTCAGGGGTGAAAAGTACGCTGGCACCAAGTTCCATGGCTATACCTGCAAGTAGAGCATTCACACCCACTGAATCAGCATCTAAAAGTTCCGTAACATTCCCAATACCAAAAAAGACAGGTTCACTGTTTTTTTCTTTAAACTGACGGCATGCCATTATTGAATCCACAATGCTACTGCTATTGATAGGGTCGAGGATAAGGTCGGCGATCACATCGATTCCACTGCATTTTTCCCTCAGACTCTCAAGTGACTTAACACGTTCATCAACTGTACGGGGGACCCAGTTTTTGCGGTAATCTGTGGGCAGAATAACTGCAGGGATGTTTTTTCCCTTAAGAAGTGGTAAAACCTCTTCCACGTTGCCGTGATCCAGACTCAACACCATGTCAACCCTGGCTTCAATTGCTGCTTTTAATTCAACAGGGTTAAGGCTGTCTATACTCACTGGAACATCCAGATTTTCTTTTAGAATTTTTACCATGTGGGGAATTTTATTGTCTAGAGTTTCACCGGCAATCATACCAATATCCACCATGTCCGCCCCTGATTTCACGAAGTATTCTGCCCTTTTGAGCAGTTCGTCATCGGTTAAAAGGGGTGCGTTGGCTATCTCAGCAAGTACCCTCATTGGGAAATCTTCTCCAACTGGAAGTTTTCCAACCAGAATATTTTCAGGCTTTTTCAGGAGTTTTTTAGTTTTTTCCTCATCTTTTTCAAAGTCTTCTATGAACTGGAGGGCACGTTTTCGAAGCTCATCCTCGATTAATTTATCTGCAGGTGTTTTTGAGGATAATTCAAGTTTTTCAATCATTTCAAGAACTATCCCAAGATCAGCAGCATCTTTAGGCCCTTTATAAGTTGGAATACCAGTTTTTTCTTCCACGTAACTTACGTCTTTTCTTATGAGTCCCGGTGTTAGAATCATGTCAAATGATTTTGGATCGAAATTTGAAGCGTATTCTCCATTCAAATTTTCTAGATCATCTGTATTCTCATATGGAGTCTCATAGATCTTTTCATCTACCCCTTCTTCCAGATTCTCATCATGCTTTTCTTCACCCATTTTATCATGATTAAATTCATACTGATTTTCAATGTCTTTTAGCTCTTTAACTATCCTTTTAGGGGTTAAAAATGCAGCTATAGGTGTGTTAACCATATGAACGTAAATATCCTGTTCTGATTTAGCTGATTCCTTTTTTACGAGTTTGCTTGCCAATTTTCCTGTTACAATTAAAATTTTCATGAGCATGCCTCTAAACCTGAATTTTTATTAAGAGTAAATTTATTGAAGGTCTTGTAAAACATTTTTCATCATGTTTCTAACCCCAGTATATTATAAGAGTAGACCATATATCTTATAAGATCATTGACCAACACGTATATATATTACAATTTATAATGATTAACTATGAGGAATGGAGGTATAGCAGATGATTGAAATTCGCTTTCACGGACGCGGTGGACAGGGAGCCGTAACAGCAGCCGAGATATTGGCAAAGGCAGCCTTTGAAGATGGCAAATACTGTCAAGCATTCCCATTCTTCGGCGTTGAAAGAAGAGGCGCTCCTGTAATGGCGTTTTCAAGAATAGATGACCAGCCCATAAGAAGAAGATATCAAGTTTACAAGCCTAATTATGTAATAGTGCTGGACGACGGCCTTCTTGAAGTCGCAGATGTGTTCTCCGGAATTAAAGACGGAGGAAAAATAATTATAAACACCACAAGTGATGTAAAGACTGTTGACGGCGCAGAAGTCCAAAAAATTGATGCTACAGGTATAGCACTGGAAATTTTAGGTGTCCCAATCGTTAACACCGTTATGCTCGGGGCTTTTGCCGGTTTAACAGGCGAAATTTCACTTGAATCCCTGATAAAAATCATAAAAGAAACTTTCAGTGGAAAAATAGGTGAAAAGAACGCAAAAGCCGCTACAATAGCGTATAATAAAGTAAGAGAGGAATAAGATAACAATTAGCTAAGGATAATAAAATTGTGATAATTATCTAATGATTAGTTAATGTAACAAGGTGATTTCATGGTATCAATTGGAGCAGCTGTTAAAAAACCTGGAAGTACCACTAAAAATAAAACAGGTAGCTGGAGAACATTTAAACCAATTTTGGACAAGGAAAAATGTATAGAATGCGAAAATTGTGTTCTTTTCTGTCCGGAAGGCTGTATAAATAAAGAATATGACATAGACTACGACTTTTGTAAAGGGTGCGGCATATGCGCCGAAGAATGCCCTGTAAAAGCTATAAAAATGGAGAGGGAATAATATGGTTCTTAAAGTGATTTCTGCAAACGAAGCAATAGCAGAGGCTGTAAAACTTGCAAAACCGAATGTTATTCCTGTTTATCCCATAACCCCTCAGACAACTATTTCTGAGCACCTTGCAAAGTTCGTTGCAGATGGAGATATAGATGCAGAGTATATTAGAGTTGAATCAGAACACAGTGCAATAAGTGCATGTGTCGGTGCCTCCGGTGCAGGTGTAAGAGTTTTTACAGCAACATCATCACAGGGGTTAGCATTAATGCACGAAATATTATTCGCAGCTGCTGGTTTAAGAGCGCCAATAGTACTTGCAGATGCAAACAGAGCATTATCTGCCCCATTGTGCATATGGAACGATCAACAGGATTCAATATCACAAAGAGATGCAGGATGGATGCAAATCTATGTTGAAAACTGTCAAGAAGCACTTGATTCCATATTACTTGGTTACAAAGTTTCAGAAAACCACGATGTGTTACTTCCAAGTATGGTGTGTCTGGATGGTTTCATACTTACCCACACAGTTGATCCGGTGGATATACCTTCAGCAGAAGATGTTGACAAATTTTTACCGTCATATAAACCAGAACATGCATTCCTTGACCCTAAACAACCCATGTCAATAGGTTCATTTACTGACCCTGATTATTACATGGAAGCAAGGTACGCAATGGAACTGGCAATGGAACGATCAAAAGACGTTATAGCCAAAGCCAACAAGGAGTTTGCAGAGATATTCGGAAGAGAATACGGTTTTGTTGAAAAATACAAATGCGAAGATGCTGACATAATCATCGTTGCAATGGGATCAGTTTGCAGTACAATAAAAGATGCTATAGACGACCTCCGTAAGAAAGGTGAAAGAGTCGGTTTACTGCGTGTCAGAGTTTTCAGACCATTCCCAGTAGATGAGATACACGATGCCTTAAAAGGTGCTTCAAAAGTTGCAGTTATTGATAAAAACATCTCATTTGGAATAGGTGGAGTTCTCTACAACAACATCAAAGCCAAAATGTGTGATGTTGAATCTTATGGATTTATTGTGGGACTTGGAGGACGTGACATAAAACCTTCAACCATACGAGATATAGTCGATAAAACCAAAAACCCAACAAAAGACATAGAGTGGATAGGAATTAAAGAGGAGGAGCTTTAAATGGAGATAAGTGAAAAAGAATTTCTTGCACCAGGACACAGGGCATGCGCTGGATGCGGCGCCACCATAGGCGTCAGGCTCGCGCTTAAAGTGCTGGGTGAAAACACTGTTGCAGTATCTGCAACAGGATGTTTAGAAGTTGTAACAACACCTTATCCTGAAACTGCATGGAGAATTCCTTGGATTCACGTTGCATTCGAAAACGCTGCAGCCGTTGCATCCGGAGTTGAAGCAGCATTTAAAACCCTTGGAAGAGATTCTAACATAGTGGTCTTTGGTGGAGATGGTGGAACAGTTGACATAGGACTTCAAGCACTATCTGGAGCCATGGAAAGGGGACATAACATAATTTACATTTGTTACGATAATGAAGCTTACATGAACACGGGTATACAGAGGAGCGGTGCAACACCCTACGGCGCATCAACAACAACCTCACCTGCAGGTAAGCAAAGTTTCGGTGAGGACAAACCAAAAAAGAACATGCCAATGATAATGGCCGCCCATGGAGTGCCTTACGTTGCAACAGCATCAATAGCATACCCTGAAGATTTCATGAATAAGGTTAAAAAAGCATCAGAAGTTGATGGACCAGCATATATTCACCTCCACCAACCATGTACAACAGGTTGGGGTTACAAACCTTCAAAAACCATAGATATGGGAAGGTTAGCTGTTGAAACCGGTTCATGGATACTTTATGAAATTGAAGAAGGTGAGTTCAAGGTTACATACAGGCCAATGCAAAGAAAACCTGTCAATGTATATCTTGAAGCACAGAAAAGATTTAAACACTTAACAGATGAGGAAAAAGCCAGGATTCAAAGCCTTGTGGATTCTATCTGCACTGAGCTTAAAATATAGGGGGACATGACCTTGAAAAAGATACTGATTCAACCGGACGTCTGCGACGGTTGCGGGGATTGTGAAGAGGCCTGTTCAAAGATTTACGGCATATCAAGGATCAGTGTAAGGGAAATTGATGAATCACACTATCCTATAGTCTGCCAGCAGTGCGAAGACGCCCCATGCAAAATGATATGTCCCACAGAAGCCATAGAAGAGGAGATCACCTCTGAAAAATGCATAGGCTGCGGACTATGTATGATGGTCTGTCCATTTGGAGCCATATCAATGCATGATAGAAAGGCCCATAAATGTCATCAATGCCCTGACTTCGACACACCTGTCTGTGTAAAGGCATGCTCCAAAAGAGCCATTGCAAAGGTTGATACAGACAAAATGAAGGTCGAAAAACAGAACATGCATATCAAGAAACTCTCAGGACTCGGTAAAAAATCAAAGAAAAGTTTTGATAGGGTAAATGTCTTGACAGCTCATACTAGAGGCAGAAAGGTTCTGCAGAAGGAGGTCTAAAGATGAAAGAACTCGTTTCACGACCTGAACTGTGTGAGGACTGTTCCAGATGCGAGAGGGTCTGCCCTCAAAACGCAATAAGAGTTATAAATGGTGTGCCAGTTCACTGCCTGCACTGCGCAGAGGACAGAGCTCCTTGCAAGGCAGTTTGCCCTGAAGATGCCATAGTTGAAGTTGACGGTGCAATCATCATAAATGAAGATGACTGCATAGGTTGCGGTCTCTGCAAAGATGCATGCCCAATTGGAGCTATTTATATTAATGAATCAGGAATTGCCAAAAAGTGCAACCTTTGTATAGACAAAGAAGTGCCACTTTGTGTTGCTGCCTGTCCAACAGAAGCACTTAAAACAGATTCAACGGATGTTTTATCTGGTAAAAGGGATAGGATCGCCAAGGAACTTGAAAGGGTCAAATTGATCATGAAATACTAGGAAATTCAAGGATTCCTTCTCTTTTTTTCTTTTAATATCTTTTTTAGTCATTATCTAAATTTATCTAAAATTTCCTTTTAAACTTAATTTTAATAAATACTTTCTAATCTTAACTTTTTTTTATCAAATCATATACCTTTTTAATCTTAAATTCTCTAATTTCAATCTTTATTTTTTTAAAAATCATTTTAAACTTATATCTTCTCTAAAAATTGTTTTTATGTTTTATTCTTTGGATAATTTTTAATTTTAAAAGACAGTTGAAATAGATTTGAAAAACATCCTAAAAAAATATCATTTGAAATTAAGAGTTTTATAAAAATTAAAAAATAAAGTTAAGATTTAATTAAATCTTAAAAAAATTAAAAAAAAATATATTTCATTAAATTAAAGCTTTTATTAAATTAAAGTAAATTTGGAATTAATTACTATTTATTTAAAAAGTTAAAACAATGATTCAAAATGATCACAACAAAACAAGTTGAGGAAACCATATCCCGCATTTATAAGGAAGCTGTTATACACCTTCCAGAAGATGTGAAACAAGCTTTGAAGGATGCATACGAAAATGAAGATGATAAAACAGCACGTTTAAACCTTAAAACCGTGCTGGACAATATTGATGCTGCTTCGGAAGATGATATTCCCATGTGCCAGGATACAGGTCTTCCAATTGTTTTTGTAAAACTTGGAAAGGTTGAAGTTGAAAACCTTTACGAAGGAATAAGAAACGGTGTTGAAAGGGCAACAAAAGAGGTTCCCCTGCGCCCAAACGTTGTGGATCCCCTGACCCGTGAAAACACAGGCAGTAACGTAGGAAAAGACATACCTCAAATAAACGTGGAGCTGATTGATGGAGATTATCTTGAATTAACAGTTTTCCCAAAGGGATTTGGCTCAGAAAACAATAACGCACTCAAAATGGCCCTTCCCGGTGAAAGTGTTGAAGGGATAAAAAAATTTGTGCTTGAAACTGTGAACAATGCAGGTGGAAAACCTTGCCCACCTACCATAATCGGCGTGGGGATTGGTGGCTCCTCAGATATGGTGATGAAGCTCGCCAAAAAGGCACTGCTGCGATCTGTAGGGGAACATAACCCAGATCCAAGGTTGGCAGAGCTTGAAGATGAGCTTCTGGAACTTGTTAATGCCACTGGCATCGGTCCAATGGGTCTTGGCGGTAAGACAACAGCTCTTGATGTTAAAGTTGAACTTGCAGATACCCATACCGCGGGTTTACCTATTGGTGTCTGTATTCAGTGTTGGGCTGGAAGGCATGCAAGTGCGATTTTACGGCCGTAAACTCTTAATTAACTTTTTTTAGCTTTAATTTTTATTATAAACATTTAAAAATAAAAAAATGTTTATTTTAATGAACTTAATTAGTGATTTCATTTTTTTAATAAATTTCAAACTCAATTTATTTAATGAAAGTATAAAAAAAACTATGAACTTATTAATTAAAACTAAATAAAACGTTAAAAAGGATTAGGTTAAAAATAGAATAAAAAAAGAGAAAATCAAAAAGAAGTAAAAGAAAAAAATTTTATTTTTAAGTTAACTTCTTGATCAAAGCTCTTAGGGTTTTTCGCATGTCAACATGAATATGGTTCTGTCGCCTATGTTTTCTGCACGATCTGCGATCCTCTCAAGGAACCTTGCAACAAACAATATATACACCATGTAGGATATAGCATCCTTCTCTTGGAACATGCTTTTGGTTATATCCTGAAGGGCTTTATCAAATAAATCATCCACCATGTCATCGTCATGGTGAAGTTCCCTGGCAAGGTCCATGTCTTGTTCCAAAAATGTGGTTAAACTTTTACTCACCATTTTCTCCACTATATCAGCCATATCCTTAAGGTCATTCATTGGTTTTTGTGGGATTTCCTCGTCTTTTATGTGTCTTGCAACCTCTGCAATGTTAAATGAGAGATTTCCCATCCTTTTAAGATGACCTCCTACTTTAACACAAGCCTCAATGAACCTTAAATCTCTTGCAACAGGTTGTTCGGCAGCTATTACTCCCATTGCATCATGTTCAAGGTGATAATTCATTTTATCTATTTTTTCATGCGCCTTGGTAACCTTTTTCACCAGATCCTCATCATAACTGGAAAAAACAAGTATGGCATTTTTATACGCCTCAATGGTTGTTTCACCCATTTTTCCCACTTCTTCCCTCAAATCATTCAGTCTTTTACGGAATAGTACCCTTGGATATCTTTTTTTCTGCATATGCTATCCTCCACCTATTTTGGATCTATAATCTTCTAATAAATTTTCAACATCAATTTCAGATGGTTCATTTATCCTATACTTCGACAACAAGTCTTTTCTATTAATGGAATCTTCCCTATCAACGACCTCATTTAACTTAAACCTATTTAATATCACGTCAATTTCCACTGGTAAAGATAATTTAGACTCCTCGTTAAGTTCAATAATTGTTTCAAAGAGATTTGAATCAATTTCATAAATTTCAATTCTCGATTCATGCTCAATTTCTATCAATTTCAATGCTTTATTCTCGTAACATTCTTTAAAAGACTCAATATTAAAACTCCATGCCCCAACAACCAGCATCTCCTTCAGAAATATTAAAAATTCATTACCTTTAGTAAGGACTCTCAAATATCCCAGTGAAGGCAACTGTGATTTTTTTAAATTTCCCTGAATTACAAGGTTTGGTTCATTGGATGGAAGCCACATATTACTAGTTCACCTCATCAAGAAGTTATAAAACATTTTATTATGCATAACACGTTTTCCAACAATTGAATAAGCTATTCTATCTGCCATTCCCATTATATGGTGTCCCATACTCAAGAGATTCCTTCCAACAAGGATCAGGTAACTGTGTGAACTATCATGTGTAATTTCACTGTACTCTGAAAACATTTGATTATAAAAACTTTGTACAGAAACGTAGCCTTTAGTGGAACGTTTTAAAAGCTGTAAATCCTCATTTAAAAGGGAACCAACCCCATCTTGCAACATGCTCTGGACTGTTTGGGACATAAAGGTGATGTGTGGTGGTTTATGATAGTTTAAACCCTTTTCCGCGGAATCTATACTGTATCTCGCTATATAAGCCGTGAGATCATTTATTCTTTCAAGTTCTATAGATGTTCTAAGGAGTGCAGCTCCAAACCTCAAGTCCTTTGCAATTGGCTGGTGTAATCCAAGTACTTTAAGACATTCATGCTCAATACTGTAACTTTCCTTGTTTATTTTATCTGTGAATTCTATTACCTCTCTTGCCAAGGCCACATCATCATTTAAGAAACTTTCAACAGATTTGTTTATCCGGACAGTTGTTTCATTACTGTAACTCAGGATATCTTTGCTCAAATTCATTAGTTTGTTTTCAAGGACAATACCAAACATCAGCACACCTTTAAAACTTATAAAGCTATAACTTGCTTAACCCTACTAAAACCTCATAAAACTTATTAAATTTATTAAGTTCTTTTGTTTATTTTATCACCCAAATCTGCCAGTTATATAATCTTCAGTACGTTTATCCTCAGGTTCTATGAAGAGCTTATCTGTACGGCCACTTTCAACAATTTCTCCATTAAGGAAAAATGCTGTGTGTTTTGAAACCCTTGTTGCCTGCTGCATATTATGAGTCACGATGATAATTGTATAATCCTTCTTCAATTTGTGGATCAAGTCTTCGATCTTGGTTGTTGAAATAGGGTCAAGTGCTGAACAGGGTTCATCCATCAATATAACTTCCGGAGAAACTGCTATCGTCCTTGCAATGCAAAGTCTCTGCTGCTGACCACCGGAAAGTCCCATTGCAGATTTGTCAAGTTTGTCTTTAACTTCATCCCAAATTGCTGCAGCTTTAAGACTTCTTTCAACTGTTTTCTCGATTTTATCTTTATCTTCAACTCCATGTATCTCTAAACCATAAGCTACATTTTCAAATATGGATTTAGGGAAGGGGTTAGGCTTTTGGAAGACCATGCCCACTTTTTTACGGAGTTCCACAACATCGACTTTCGGATCGTAGATGTCTTCACCATCAAGGAGAACTTTCCCTTCCTTTTTAAACATTGGTATGAGGTCGTTCATCCTGTTTAAAGTCCTTATGAATGTAGATTTACCACATCCAGATGGTCCGATGAGTGCTGTAACTGCTTTTTCAGGTATTTTAATATTAATATCTTTTAAAATATGCGCTTCATCAAAGTAAACGTTTAAATCTTCTACTTCTATTATTTCCGACATTTTATCGCCCCATCATCTTTTTTGTGTACCTTTCAACCAGAGTGTTTGTGACAATGGTTATTCCTAATATCAAAATAACCAGTACTGCGGCTGTTCCATAAGCATTTGGTAAAGATATGCCTTCTGTGGCCAATATGTACAGGTGCAGTGGTAAAGGTCTTGCAGGGTCAAACATTGAAATTGGTACGGAAAGTGCTGCTCCAACTGTGTATAAAATCGCAGCTGTCTCCTCCATAGCCCTTGCCATACCAAGAATTATACCCGTAGTTATACCAGGAATTGCGGCAGGTAAAACAACTTTATATATAGTTTGCCATTTGGTTGCGCCCAATGCAAGACTTCCCTCCTTGTAAGCTTGTGGTACTGTCTCAATTGAAACTTCAGCAGTTCTTAGTATCGTTGGAAGCGCCATAAATGATAGCGTAAGAGCTCCTGAAATCACAGACCAACCCAATCCAAGGAATACAACAAAGAAAGCCAGTCCAAAAAGACCGAACACAATAGAAGGTATGGAGGCCAAGGTTTCAGACCCAAACCTTATTAACTTTACGAGTCTACTTTCACCAGCGTACTCTGAAAGGAAAACTGCAGCCCCTACACCCAGAGGTGTTGCAACAACCACGGCTATGAAAGTTACATAGAAAGTTGACACTATCATAGGGAATATACCACCAGATCTACCCGAATCTATTGGATCACTTAGAAGGAAGTTTAAATTCACAACAGGCAGGCCCTCAAATAATATGTAACCTATGATGACTATTAAAATGAAAATTGTAAATAGTCCAGATCCCCACAGCACTGCGTTCATGACCTTCTGCGAATTATTGGGGGATAATATTTTAATCAAGATTAAAACCTCCATCTGCAAGTTTTCTTAAGCCATTTATCATAGGTATCCGCCCCCAATTGTAACCTTCTTTTTGTAGTGGATGTAGTTGGCTATCAATAGCAAAATTATTATCATTCCAAATAATACTATACCCGTTGCAAAAAGTGCGTTATAATGTAAACCTGTTGCATAACCCATTTCAAGTGCTATGTTTGATGTTAAAGCTCTCACTGGATCAAATATTGAACCCGGAATCTGTGCAACGTTTCCTGTAACCATTATGACTGCCATTGTTTCTCCTATAGCCCTTCCCATACCCAGAATAATTGCAGTTATGACACCTGGAAGTGCTGCAGGAAAAATAACCTTCCGGATTGTTTGCCATTGGGTTGCACCAAGAGCGAGAGAAGCTTCTTTGTACTCAACCGGGATCGATCTGAAAGCATCTTCAGATATGCTTGTTATGGTAGGAAGGATCATAATGGTTAGGAGTATGGAAGCTGCTAACATACTGAATCCCGATCCCCCAAAATACACCCTCATAATAGGTACAAGGACTATAAGCCCAAAAAATCCGTATATAACAGATGGTATTCCTGCAAGTGCCTGTATTGTAGGAGTTAAAATTCTCCTCATTTTATCCGGGGCTACTTCTGCCAGGAATAATGAACATAAAATTGATAATGGCACACCCATCAGGAGCGCCAATGCAGTTATACCTAATGTGCCTATTATCATAGGGAAAACACCATAAAATCCATTTGTAGGATCCCAGTCCATTCCGAAAATAAAATTCAAAATTCCTACCTGCTGCAATGCAGGAGCTCCCTGCTGGAAGATGAATGCTACAATAAGGACAATTATAGCAATAGATGATATTGCCGTTATGAAAAGTGCTTTTTCTACTAAAATTTCATCCCATTTCTTTGCCATCTAAACACCTCAAAGATGTCAACTCAAGACAACATCTTTAATCTCTTTTGATTTTGTTTTTGATTTGGTCAGTCTAATTCTATTTTGTAATAGTTTTAATCAAATAATTATCGCTTATCCAGTGGTTATTTGTTACCTTAACCAATAGATTGAGTTAAATTTATAGCTTTGTTAAAATGTAAATTTATAGTTTTGTTAAAATGATGATTCCTCAATGTACGGGGTGGCATATCTCTGCAAGTGAGGAGTGTAAAATTGAATATTTAATGTGTGGGACTGATCTATTCTCTAATGTAATGAAAATATCCTTATCTTCCACAAGTCTAAGCAAAGCGTTCAAATCTAGTTTTCCTGTTCCTAAAGGTAGATGATCCCTTCCAAAATCATCAAAATCATGCACATGGATTCCAATAAGATTATCTCCAACAGTTTCTATCATTTTGTTTAGAGATCCTCCTAAACGACCTAAATGGCCAACATCCAAAACAAATGAAACTTTATCATCCGTAAATTCCATTATCTTTTGAGCATCAGTCTGGTCCTGGAATATGTAATGATTTAATCCTTCCGAACACTGGTTTTCCAGACCTATTTTAACGCCAAAATCCTTTGAAAAATCTGATATCATATTATAAGCTTCTGCAAATCTTTCATAACCTTCATTTAATGCTTCTTTAGAACTGTCATGACTTTGTATCCATCCACAGTGCAGAACTGCATTTTTTATGTTGAGATCGTAACAAACACCAAGATCTCCGAGAACTCCTAAAATGTTCCTTTTCCATTTCCTTTCATCAGTCTCTGCCAAATTGTAGGGATAAGATACATGTAAATTAGAGTTTAAATTGTAAATATCAAGAAGATCATTGATCTTATTGATTTCTTTTTGTGGAGGTATCCATTCTTTACCAATTTCCACATAATCAACACCTAAAGAATCTAAAAAGCCAAAAAAAGATTCTATTGAACCTTGAAAATTGTTGTAAAGTGCTACACCGACTTTTTTCATTTGTTCACCGTCTATTCACAAATTTTTTATAAAATTTTAAAATTAAAGTTAAATAAAATATTTTAGTATGGGAATGTTCATGTAATGGAATTGCCCATATCATGAAAATTCACCATACTAGTTATTATATTCTATTACGAGGTCATAGGAGTTGCGCCGGCTTGTTTAACTATTGCCTGACCCTCTGAACTCATTGTCCAATCTATGAAGTCTTTAACTACACCTGTTGGTGTTCCTTTAGTTAAGAACAAGAATGGTCTCTGTACCTTGTATGTACCATCTGAAACTGTCTGTTCTGAAGGAGCTACACCATCAATTGTTAATCCTTTGACATCACTGGTTACACTTGCTAAGGACATGTAACCAATTGCATCCGGATTTCCTTTAACTGATTGTAGTATGGCTTCTGTTGAACTTTGTACTATTGCTGATTTAATAATGCTGGTTCCATTTCCACCCATTATTAATTTTTGGAATGCATCTCTTGTACCTGAACCGTCTTCTCTGGTTATAACGCTTATACTTCCGCTACTTCCACCAATCTGACTCCAATCAGTAACATTACCTGCAAATATAGATTTTACTTGAGCACTGGTTAAGCTTGTAAGATTGTTAGCATTGTTTACCACAATTACAATACCATCTTTTGCAATTTGAGTCTGGTTCAGTCCCTCTGCTTCAGCAGGTTTAAGTGCTGATGAAGATGTACCAATTTGTGCTGTACCCTGTTTAGCACTCGTAATTCCAACAGCAGAACCTCCACCTTGGACAGTTATCTTAACATTTGGATGTTCCTTCATGTAAGCCTCAGCAAGTTTTTCTGCAACAGGTTGTACAGATGTTGATCCTGCTATTGAGATCTTCTGCTGATTTGAAGACGCAAAAATCATATACGCACCCACTATAACGATTAGGGCTATTACTATACCTATTATATATTTTGACTTCATTTTTATCACCACAATTAGTAGTCCTCCCTTTGACTATTTAAAGATTACCATTTGTGTATAGATTAACACATTTAGTGAACATAACATACCTTTTAGGTCCTTAAGCATACTGTAAATACACATTTTGTGATCAATACTGTGCAAAAAGGATAAATTTAAATATGTTTTCATCTATTAAATTCCAACATGATAACAGAAGAAGTATTGAGGGGAATGTTCAAACCAAGGCAAAGCCCGTGGAAAACTTCCATAACCAAGGTAGAGCCCAACAGATTAACAACAAGAGGACACCTTCAGGAAGATTTGATTGGCAACATATCATTCCCTGAAATGATATATTTGCTTATAAAAGGGGATATGCCTTCAGAAAATCAAAAAAAGATGCTTGAATCCGTTCTGGTATCATTCTGCGACCATGGCATAACACCTCCCAGCACACAGGCAGCAAGGTTAATGGCATCTGCAGGATCACCTGTAAACGCATGCATAGCCGGAGGAATCCTTGCATTCGGACAGAATCATGCAGGAGCAATAGAAATCGCCATGAAAACTCTCCAAGAGAGTGTGAAACTTTCAAAAATGTGCAACAGAACCGTAAATGAAACTGCTGAAAGTATAATGACAGATTTCAGAAGTATTGGGAAAAAAATACCAGGTTATGGGCACAGGTACCACACAGAAGATCCCCGGGCAAAAAAACTCATAAAACTTGCAGAAAAGTATGGTTGTTACGGGAAACACCTCAAACTTGCAGTCAAAATCGAAGAAATTCTATTTGACAATAAAGGAATTAAAATGAATATAGATGGCGCAAATGCAGCTATATTATCAGATATGGGGTTGAACTGGAGATTTGGCCCAGGAATATTCATAATTGGAAGGGTTCCGGGTATTTTAGCCCATGTAACTGAAGAAATGGAAATTGAAACACCCTTTAGAAAGATGATGGAACTGGATGAATTTTAATTTTTCTAAATTGATTTCCAGCTTATTTTGATATATAACCAATATTGCAACTTTTTAGGGAAATTATTCTGATTTTATTTATTTCACTTGATAATTACTTTTATTTGAATTTAATTATTAGAATTATTTAAAAAATATTTTATGCAAAATCAGTAATAAGATTATTAATTATAATTTATCAAACTCAAACTTCTTAAACGAGTCAATCAGGTTAATTTCCAATTTAAACCCAAACTATCTAAAATAATAATAAATAGTAAAACAAATGTAAAAATCTAAGGATACCAAAATGGCTGCAAAAATCAAAAATAACTGGAAAAAAGATTCTACAGAGCAATCTGAATTAAAACTTAAGAAAGTTTATATATGCCACCGTATCCCTGAAAGAACATTCAAAATTGGAAACCATTATTTTCCAGTTTGTTCAAGGTGTACTGGCCTTTATATAGGTGCTTTTTCTTACTTCCTATTTGTGTACTTCTTTTATGTGCAGTATTCCATCGCCCTGATTTTATCGGCAGCAGCTATGGTAACTCCAACCTTTCTCGATGGCTTAACTCAGTTTTTGGGTTTTAGAGAAAGTAACAACACCCTAAGATTTGCAACGGGTTTAATCGGAGGTTTAGGGCTTGGAATTCTTGTAAAAGCATTTAAATGGTTTTTAATAAGTTAAAATAAATATTAAATGCATTCTTCAATGTTTTTGTAAAACATGGGGCATTCAGCAAAGAATTGAAACATGAGATCAAAAAGATTGAAAAAGATGAATGAAAAGGATAAAAAAAGAATGATTCCTTCTCTTAGGTTAATAACTTAAAGATCCAGAATTAATCTTTAGAAATCCTTCTGAAACGTTCCGGTGTTGTTGTACGGGGAATATTCCTGTAGAACTCCCCTGAAGCATCTACTATCTCAACAGAAATATCTCCAATCCTCTCAAATGCCTTAACAACCCTTGAAAGTGAAAGGTAGTAAGTTGAGCGGTCCTTATCCACAATATCATCTTCAGCCATTAAAATAGCCATGTTATTCAATGCCTTCTTCTGCAATGCGTGGATTTTCTCCTCGTAATCCATTACTTTATCTTTAAGGTCAAGTTCCTCATTTAAAAATGCTTTTACCGAATATTTAACCATTTTTCTGGATGTTTTAAACATTGATTTCAATATGCTGACCATCTCCTCATCAACTTCATAACATCCATTCAAGACGAAGTTTGCAATGTGACCTGTGTGGTCTGCTATTCTTTCCAGATCGTAGGCAATTTCGCTGAAGATCATGGTCTTGCTGAACTCTGAGTAAGGGTTTATGGATATAACTGTGTCAACAGATGAACGAACCTTCTCATGCATGTTATTTGAAACATAATCCATTTCCAGGGCTTTGGTGGCCATATCCTTGTCATATTTTTCGAATGATTCAAATGACATGTCGAACTGTTCACAGACATGTTCTGCCATGTTCTTCAACATTTCCTTGATTAAGTAAGTCCCTGCATGTTCCCTTGAAGTTTTCTCCTCGTTGAACATCTCGGAGAATTCATCAAACTTCTTCAAGTCAAGGATGTACGCCCTCCTAACAACTCCCCGTTTAACAAGGGGTTGGAGAAGTTTTGTTACATATCTTCTTGATAATCCAAGTTTGTCTGCAATTTCATCCTGTGTGGATGGATTTTCATGAAGTATGACATCAAGCACAGATTTAAGAGTGCTATTTGCTTTATTTACCATTTATATCACATTATTTTCCGTCTCGTGTGTTTCTTAACAGTTTTTTTATTAATAGTTTTTTCATTTGTGAGGGTCACAGCTTCTTTTGCTATGGCCAATATAACATAGGAAAGTGCTGCAATAACCAATAGGGAAATCAAAACACCGGACTCAGCACATATCATAGAGTATAAATTTGTTATAGGAGTATTAAGATCAGAAAATCCTCCTAAAAGTTTTATTACTCCAACTCCTAATAATACGTAACCATAACTCGCTTTTATATTATCCGGTTCTAACAAAGGATATATTCCCATTACTATGAGCCCGAATCCAATGGATCGAAATAGGTTCCCTCCAGTTGCATGCTCGAGTGTTCTGAAAAGATACTCTGGCTTCCAGTATACAGATGCTAAGAGGTACAAAATTTCAACAGCTACTATAACTATGAGCGGGAATATATAAACAATTTTTTTTGTATCCACTCTTTTAGTTTTAACCCCTTCAAGAGGCTGTTTAAAGATATGTGTCATTAACTGATACAACATAGACCCTAAAACAGCCCCAATAATTGTTCCTCCTACACCGAGCATAGCTGTGGTGTATGCAACCAGCCCCGAGATAACCCCAGCCATTACTATATCTAACATCTTTGACATTTTATCACTTCAAAAAAAGTTAATTCTATTTAAACATTCTTTTTTTTAGTTTTTTTTCTTTTTAGCTTTTCTTTTTAATTTTTTATTTTTTTAGTTTTATATGACATCAAATTCAAGATTTTTTGATATAAGAATATTTCTGCTACTTGATTCATGGATTAAAATCCTTTAAAAATTTATCTTCAAGTTAAAAAAATGATTTCAAATCCCTTTAGTAAATTGAAAAAAATAAATCCTTAAAATTGATCAATTGTGAATTTTAAATTTGAATTTAAGTTTTTGAATTTGAAAGGTTTAAAATTTTTGGTTAAAATTATCTTATTTGAATTATTATATATTTTTAATAACTATTCATATCTATTGTTTTTATCTATTGATAACCCAAAAAAATTGTTTAAAAAATAAAAAGAGATAAAACACGGTAAGAATTTAGGAAATTCGATTTAAAAACTCAAAAAATCCAAATCCAAAAATTAAGCCTTAGGGGGGAATTGAACCCCCGACCTATGCCTTACCAAGGCATCGCTCTACCCCTGAGCCACTAAGGCAATATTAAACATTTATAAGAATTTATTTATTGTATTTTAATCTAATTAATGGTAAAATTAGATATTAACAAATTTAAGTGCAGGGGATGGGATTCGAACCCACGTAGGCCTACGCCAGAGGATCTTAAGTCCACCCCCTTTGGCCAGCTCGGGCACCCCTGCATATGACGCATACATCGAACTTGGTTAACGTTCTATATTAAGTTAACGGTTTCACCAAGGATTTCACCATTTATCTAATTTATATCATCTTAAATATAAATACAACTGTTAAATCTTAAAATATCATATAAAAAGTTTTAAATATTATTCACAAGTAAACAAAACCATGTTTTTAGAAATATTAATGAAATTTAACAAATTTGAATAATAACAATCCGATTTAAGAGTTTAAAACGATTTTATGAAACTTCAAATTTATGATTTATTAATGGGATGAATGTAATTTAATAAGGGCTTGAAGGAGATAATTAAGAGATAGTTAATAATATCTTAGAAATATCCTTGAGATTTGCAAATAAACTGCAAAATACCATATAGAATAATCTTAAATCAATTAGATCAAAGATTAATTAATATCAAAATTCAGCACAAAATATCAATAAACTCAATACAAAATTCATTGATTGTTTCCACTATTATTATCTATGCGATGGATCATTAAATTATAGCTAGAACATAAAACTTCATTTATATTTTAACAGACTTGATTTAAATGAATATCATAACAGAACGTTGCGGATACTGTGGTGCATGTGTTAGTGTGTGCCCTAAAAACATCCTGGAACTTAAAGAAGACAGAGTATATCTACAAGAGGGATGTGAAGAATGTGGATCATGCGTAAAAGTATGCCCTCTTGGAGCCCTGGAAGTTGGGTCCAGAATAGAAAGGAGAAATACTAAATAGGTGGCCCAAAATGGATAAGATGAACTATGATATCGTTGTTGTAGGCGGTCGCATTGCAGGATCAATTTCCTCCCTCTTCGCATCAAAAAATGGTGCAAATGTTTTGATGATTGAAAAAAGACAGGAAATAGGGACTCCTGTCCAGTGCGCCGAAGGCACTACTCTTGGAACATTTGAAACCCTCGAGATGAAACCCTCCCAGAAATATATCTGCTCAAATATAGAAGGGGCAAATGTACATGCACCAGACGGCAGAGTTGTTAGGGTAAAAAACGAAACAACGAAAGGTTACATTTTAGAGAGAAAAATCTTTGATAAAGAGCTTGCCATTAAATCAGCGAAAGCAGGAACTGACATAATGGTTAAAACCATTGTAAAAGACCTGATAATTGACAATGGTAAGGTCTGTGGGGTTGTTGCAAACCATCTGGGTGAGACTATAGAAATAAAGGCAGATGTTGTCATAGCAGCAGATGGGGTAGAATCAACCATAGCAAGAAAAGCAGGTTTAAAAACCACTAAAAATACAAAAGATATATGTTCATGCGCTCAGTATGAACTGGTTGGTCTGGATGTTGATCCTGAGTTTCTGGAATTTTATTTCGGAGAGAAAACAGCACCGGGGGGTTATGGATGGATCTTTCCAAAAGGTGAGGGCATTGCAAACGTTGGTCTGGGTGTAAGGGGCTCTGCAGAAACTGCTTACCATTATCTCAAAAAGTTCACCTCAAAATTTGATGCAACACCCGTTGAACTCAATGTAGGGGGAGTACCATTATCAGGACCAGTTAAAAAAACATTTACAGACGGTTTAATTGTTGTTGGAGATGCTGCAGGGCAGGTTGATCCCGTAACTGGAGGCGGGATACATTCAACTGCTTCTTGTAGCAGAATAGCGGGTGAAGTTACGGCAGAAGCTGTCAAAAAAGGAGATACAAATTCAAAATTCTTAAAAAGGTATGATGATCTTTGCAGAAGTAAATTAGGAAAAAGTTTGGAGTTATCACTTAAGTATCGAAAAATAGCGGATAAACTCACAGACAATGACATGAATTCCCTTGCAGAATTTTTAGAATACAGTGATTTCAATTCAATTTCTAAGATATCTGCTCTCAAATTTTTAGGAAAACATCCAAATCTTTTAAAGCTTCTAAAAGATATTTTGTAACTTTGATCCGGATATTTTATGTTAGATAATGCATTTCTAGATCACCTATAAATTAAAATATTTATTTTTTTATTTTCTTGAAGTACATGAATAAATTAAAATAATACACTCAATATAATTATATGGTGTGTATTTTGATCTTGTAGACGGGTTATTTTGATCTTGTATGATGTGTTATTTTCTTGTTGGAGTGGGGTTATAACATATGGAACAGTACAACAGTGCTTTTGAACCAGATATAGATGATATGCGAGAAAAAAAGGATGTAAACGGTTTAATTAAGGCCCTTAAAAATGATGATCTTTTAATAAGAAAAAATGCATCCATAGCTTTGAAAAAAGTTGGAGATGAACGGGCTGTTGAACCCCTGATAAAATCTTTAAGATATGAAAAGTGGCAGGATGAGTATATCATTTTGAGTACTGTAAGAGAAAATTCAGCTGAAGCAATTGGAATAATAGGGGATAAAAGAGCTGTTGAACCTTTGATTAATGCATTATTTGAAGATGTGGATGAAAATGTCCGGTGGAAGGCTGCATATGCCCTTGGAAGTATAAGTGATAAATCTGCAGTAAAACCTCTGATCGAAGCCCTTAACGATGCCCGATGGGTTGTAAGAGGACATGTAGCCAACGCTCTTGGAAATATAGGTGATAAATCTGCAGTAGAACCTTTGATAAGTGCCCTTAACGATGAGGACTGGCACGTCAGAAAGTACGCAGCCGTTGCCTTGGGTAACATGGGTGATGAAAGAGCAATCTCTTATTTAGTCAAAGCCCTTGAGGATGAAGATGAAGACGTACGGAGTAGATCCATAGTTGCCCTTGGAAATATGGGCGATACTGCAATCGAACCTCTTATAAACGCTTTTGAAGATGGAAACTGGTGTGTGAAAGGGAAAATAGCAGAAATTTTTGGAAATACAAATGATGAAAGATCTGTTGGACTTTTAATCAATGCCCTCAATGGTAAAAATAAAAAGGGTACAAATAAGTATGTACGGGGAAAAGCTGCTGAGGCTCTGGGAAAAATAGGCGACCAAAGAGCTGTTGAACCTTTAATCAAAGCACTTGATGAAAAATATATATATGTGCGGCTTAAGGCAGAAGATGCACTTGAAAGGATTAGATCCGCTGGAAAAGTATTTTGGATAATGCATTATGACGATGGTGAAATATCCTTTGATTATCCCACAAGTTGGGAAGTCGTAGAACATATGGATGAGAAAAAGATAATAAAAGGAAGCTGTGCAAACAGTGCATTAACCTTTTCTATCAACAGGCTCGAAGATGTAAGTGATGTCAGTCAAGAAGAATTTTCAGAAATATTGAAAAACGTTTTTTTAATTCAAAACAGCAAGATCCTATCAAGTACAACATTTAAAGCAAATGGTATGGACGCTTATTTATTACTTGGAGAGAACCCCCACGTGTCTATGACAAAAATAATGATTATTGCATTTAAAAAACATGACTTACTGTATTATTTATGGTTTTCAGGAGAACCCGGAATTTTTAACACTTTGAATGGAGATATAGATCTTATAGTTGAAAGTTTCAGGATACATAGATGAACTAAACACATAGACAACTTTAAAATTAATTTTTCAAGTTTTTAGTACTAAGTTTTTTAGTACTTAATTTTCAAATTTATTATCTTAATCTTTATTAATTTTAATTTTCGTTCATTTCTAAATTGATCCAATTTTTCTCATTTCTCCATTTTAAAAAAAATCTTCTGTAGAATATCTTAAATAAAAAGAGAACTTACCAAAAAATAGACATGAACAGATTTCATAACTTAACACAAATTTTTACAAACGAGGAATTAAATGGATGAAAACAACACCCAAATCATGATTTCTACTTACAAGTACAAAAACCTTTATTTTGCAGTTGGAGTTTCAAAAGCTGGAAAAATCGTGTGGATAGCACTTCCACAGGAAAATGAAAAGGATGCAATAGCTGATATCTTAAAACTGTATCATCCAGATCAAAATATCCAGTTTGAGGTATCAAACAAGTATACAGACATTGCTAAAAAGGTATGCAGAGTTTACAATGGAGAAGATGTTAAATTTCATTTGGACTCCCTTGATTTGAATGTTGATAAATCAAAAAGATCAAGCATTAAAACTCAATTTGAAAGAGATGTTCTCCTTGAAGTTGCTAAGATTCCTTATGGAGAAGTTAGAACTTATAAACAGATCGCCGAGGAGCTTGGAACCAAGGGTTATCGTGCTGTTGGAACAGCTGTAGGCAAAAATCCATTCCCAATAGTCATACCATGCCATAGGGTCGTGAAATCAGACCTGAGAATCGGGGAGTATAGAGGTGGGAGTGAAATGAAAAATGAAATCCTAAAAAATGAAGGAATTAAAATAAATGGGGACAAGATCACGAAAAAATGAAATTACGACTTAACAAAAAGAAAAGAAAAATTAAAAATTAAAAATTAAAGAATGAATTAAAATTTTTGAAATTAAGGAATTCTATTTAAATCTCAAATAAATTTACTTAAATAAATTATCTTTAATAATTAAACAAATAAAACTTAAAAATTAGTTTAAAAAATAGTTAGAGGTAAAAAAGTAAAAATCCTCTGAACTTTTTCTAGATCTTAATTTTCCTAAATCTTATCTTTATACACCTTCAATGCCTCTTCAAAAACATTTACATAAGACATATCCTTTTTAAGATCCTCAAGGTCTTCTACCGAGAAAATTTTAAGCACATTGTCCTTGCAAGCCTCAACACAGGCCGGTATTATTCTATCGCAGTCCATGCAGAGGGTGCACTTCTGTACTGATTTTTTCTCATCGTTGATCACTAGCATGCCCACAGGACATGCTATCATACAGAGTCTACAGAGTATGCAGGCATCCTCATCAACAATAAGCGTGCCATTTTCTTCTTTTATAGCTCCTGTTGGACATATACGTTTACAGGGGGCCTTATCAGGGTGACATTGGAGGCAAAATAATGGTACTGTGCTTGTTTTCTTTGCTCTCGCCACTCCATGCTCTTTACGACATGCTGTGATGCAATCGTTACATTCTGTGCACATCTGTGGGTCTACGACCATCAATGTTTTCATATCTACACCTTTATATCTAATTTTTAAGCATTCCTAATTTTTAAGCATTCCTAATTTTTAAGCATTCTCTTTTAACTTTAATAATACACCTGCTACTGCAGATGAATCCCTTGGACCTACTTTAACTTCCCAACCTGTTTCATCCTCGATTTCACCGCTTACAGGTGCTGCAAGTCCGGGTATCATGAGTATTCTGGTTTTAACCTTGTCCTCAACACCAGATTCTTTTATAAGGTCTGCAACGGATTTACCGTTGAACTGACCTCCAGCTATTGAAACATCCACAGCTCTTCCATCTGTGTCAAGTACCAGAAGGTAGCAATTGGCTTTTCCAGATTTTAAGTCTCCTTCTACCGTGTAGTATGTTAAGGCGAAGTTTGTGGTCATGAGCACTGGTGAATCTTCGTTAACTTCACCGAACTCGTAAATTCCCGGATCAACTGCCTGTGGTTTCCTTGGATCTGTGTATACGCTCTGTCTTAAGGTTAAAATTGGTATTAATTCCCATATGTTCGTTCCGTGGATTATCAGAATATCTGCGTATTTGTCAATGAGTGTTGCTGCAATTGTGGCCTCTTTTATTCCACCTTCAACTTCATCCTTCTCTGAAAGCCATGTTACAGCAGGAATTCCTAAAAGTGGGAATCTAAAGTCATCATCTCCCTCTGTTATGCCCAGTCTTCTGATCATAACGAAGTTGTCAAGGGTGTCACCTATACCATCACCTACAAATGTACCAGGATCAAGAACTATATCCTTTATTCCCTTTGATCTAAGGATTCTTGAAAGTTCTTTCATCTTTTCAAGGTCATTTTGCACAAATAATGCTATTGGACAATCATATTCAATTGCCAGTGCCGCCATATCCTCTACGTTGTTCTCAGTAGCAGCGTAAATAAGTGGTCTTTCATCTCCAACTTTTTCAAGTGCTGCCTTCATGGCCACAGGATCAAGGGAACAGAGTATCAACGGGAACTTGGATTTTTTAAGCTTCAAAGCAGCTTCAGCAAAATTATCATTGTTTCCAGATGCGTTTCTGAGTGCTATAGCATTGAGCTTGAGTTTTTCACCCGTTCGTTCAAATTCAGTTTTCTCTATGAGTTTAACTCTTTTTCGGAATGTTTTATCATCCATATTGTCGCTCACATCTATTACAAGAGGTGTGGGGTTGTAGTACGTAAGCTCGTATCTGTAGAGAACTTCATCCCCACCAAAGGTTACAGTTTTATCCCCGGTACCTATGGTTATTTCCCTCACTGCAGGGGCGAGCAGATTTTCAAGCTTTTCTAATTCATCTGCAGCCAGGGGAGTGCATAACTCAAGATCAATTTCTTTTTGTGAGAGTTTTGTGGCGAATGCCATGCATGATGCTTCTCCACATTCAGCGCAGTTGGTCTTTGGAAGTAATCTGTAAATATCCATTGCAGTAACTTGCAATTTTAAACCTCCTTCTCCTTATTCAAGTTCTGTTATCCATCCTGAAATGTCAGGGACATCTGTGGTCATGTATTCTTTGGTGAATGTTTCACCGATCTGTTTGAGCATATTCACTGATGATGGGTGGAGCATCATGAAGATGTCAACACCACAGAGCATCATGGTAAGGCCTGTTACTATCTCCCATATAGGTCCACGGTATGCTGTTGGTCCCCATTCATCTTTTTTCATCCATGCTTCACGTGAACCCCATGCATTGGTTGTACCGGATGACATTGGCATCTGCAGGTCTGTGTCACCCCTGAGGGCTGCAAGTCTGGTTCTTGTTACAACATCAATTGAAAATTCTATACCATAACCTAGCGCACATGTTGTGGGGTCCATTACGATGTCCTTTTGAGTTAGGCCCTCTTTCATGAGGTACTTGTTAAGACTTTTCTGCATGTTTATGTCTGTTATTGCCCATGATAGAACTGCATGGTTGTAATCTACAGCTGCCTTTGCAACCCTTTTGTAGTCAAGGTCAAGGTTTGCTGATGCAAGAAGACATCTTTCACCTTCTGCAGCTTCAGCTGCTGCTTCAAGCACAATTGGATCTTTTTTAGGGTCTCCAGAACCTCCTATTACCAGTGGGACCTTAACAGCCTGAAGAACTTCTTCAATATCCTGTGCTGCTTGGCGTGGAGTTTTGTCCATAACCTTTGGTCCTGTTCCAATAAGATGTATCGTCACCATATTTGCCCCGAATTCTTTAACAGCTTTTTTAGCCCATTCTCCAGGGTGTTCCATCACATCAGAGAAGTGTTCCCTGATGGGTTTTGGAAGTCCGGGCATAGGTATGTCAAATACATCGAAGGTTACAACAGGAGCGTTCGGCTGAGGTTCCTCAAACCTGTAAAGAGCTTTTTGTCCCCCTAAAAATACTGGTTTCCTTGTGCCTGCCCCAAGCTGAACTTCCGCCACTTCCCCTTTGTAATCATGTATCGGGGGTGCAAAAGGTGCTGATGGGGGCAGTTTTATGCCCATATCCTTTGCTACAGTAGCCTGCTTTTGTGCCACTTGCTGAACAGCCCTTTGAACAGCAGGCATCAGCTGAAGTTCCAGTTCTTCAAAATCCATTCTAAACTCATTTATTTCTATAGAGTCCGTTTTTTCAAGTAGTTTAAGAAGCTGTGTCATTTTATCCATTAACCCACATCCTTAATTTGAATTTAAAATTTGAGATACGATTTTTGAAACTGTAATAACAGGATCAGAATCATCTGAAAGGTCTATAAGAGGTGTTCCTTCAATATCATATTCTGAAACTTCTTTATTTTCATAGATTGTTCCTATAACATCAAGTCCTACTTCCTGAACTTTTTTCATCATTTCATTTTCATTCTCTGCTTTGACCCTGTTCAAAATCAGGAACATTTCCTTGAAACTTATATCAAGTTCATTTGAAAGATCACTGATCCTCTGAGCTGTTAATATACCTCTCTTTGATGTGTCGGTCACGACCAACATCGTATCAACATTTTGAGTTGTTCTGCGGCTCAAATGCTCCAATCCTGCCTCTGTATCAATTACAATTAAGTCATAGTTAGATGAAAGTCTTTCTATTATTCTTCTGAGCATGTTGTTAACTGCACAGTAACATCCACTTCCTTCGGGCCTTCCCATAACAAGAACATCAAAAAGTGGGGTTTCTACAATGGATTCCATTATTTTGTAATCCAACATATCCCATTTGTTCATTCCCTCAGGGATGTTGCCTGCTGCTGTGTCCTTTTTAAGTTCCTCTCTAACATCTCCAACCGTCTTATCAACATCAACACCTAATGCTTCTGGTAGATTTGAATCTGGATCGGCATCTATGGCAAGTATATCTTTGCCCATTTTTGAAAGGTTTTTTATAATAAGAGACGATACCAGGGTTTTGCCTGTTCCCCCCTTTCCACTTACTGCTATTATCACTGCACCACAACGCTCTTTTTAAACATTAAGACTTTATGAACATCAATTTTTTGAATAAGTTTTGATATTTGGAAATGTTAAGATAAAATTTAATTCAATGATCTGAAAAATATACGAGTAAGATCAAACCTGATTTTATCTAACCTATTTCTTTTTAATTATAACCTTTTCAGCGTAAATCTTGGCATTTTTAAAGATTATTCTAACTCCTCCAGAGGTTGGTACCGTGAGTTCTGGTACTTGAGCAACTGGTGCAACTGGCACACCCTCCATCCCAACTTTTTCCATTTCTTCACCCTCTTCTTCAATTTCAGGAGATTCTGCCTTATCAGATTCTGTTTCTTTAAGTCTTTCCATGATTGGATGTTCTGCATCTTGCAAGAATTTCCTTATTTCTTTTATACTGTTTGCATCTTCATCAGTTGGAATTTTATCCATGAGATCTTCCGGTATGAATCCTTCCAGTGAGCTTTTAATATCTTTAGGAAGCCATATTATCCTTTCATAGCCACCATCTGCCTGTAAGAACTTTGGTGACCTCATATATTCTAAACTTAATCCTGCAAATCCTTCTATCTGTTTTCCGCCAGAACACTGTCCTGCCATTGCTGAGAATGGAATTCCAAGGGGCGTTTCACCTTTAAAGTCCCTATCAACAATTCCTATTCCATCAAGTTCAGGTATGTAAAAGGCCACTGCCTCAAAACATCCGCATGATGTGTGTGGATGCCCGAATACACTATGAAGGTAAACTCTGTCAAATGTGCCCTGTGACTTTTCAGCCACAGCCGCGTTGACATTTTCGTATTCCCCCTTCACATCGTCAATCACTGCACCCTTTTCTATTTCAAATATTGGTCCGTCTGGATCCATTTTTGCCGCTGCCCTGCAGTCAAACCAGTTTATGGCTCCACAAAGAGCTGTTCTATCCGGTGTTACCACACATACATGGGTTGGTGCGAAGGATTGGCACATTACGCAGCCGTAGAATACATCCACATCTTCCTCTGAAAGTTCCCTTGACCTTGCATCCCTCTGTTCATACTGGGATCTTGCAGTTTCAATGAAGGATTCCACTTCTGATTTTTCTGTTAATATTCTTATAGACATGGATTCTATTATTGGGAATTCTTCTTTATATAATGCAGAAAGTGCCTTTCCAAGGTCTTCAAGCTTAAAACCTGCTTCTTTGGTTTCTTTGCTGATCCTACACCAGATCTGGTCTCGCTGGTTCAGGTGCATGAATCCTTTAACGTAGTTACAGAGCTCGTGCATCTTTCGCTCTATTACCCCTTCAAGCTCTTTTTCAAGTTTTTCACCCTTAATCTCCACGAGAATTCCAAAGGGATAAATTTTTCCTTCTTTCATCTCGTCAATATTTGGACCTACAACCTCGATCTTCCCATCTTCAACGTCTTCTTTTACTTGGACAAGTTCTGCCCCAATGGATTTTGGGCCGGCAAGTTCAACGAACATGTTCGCTGCCCTTATACGTTCTCCTTCATACATGGGGCTGACATCAACAGGTATATCCTCAAACATTGAATTCCCTCCGATACTTCTCTAGTTGTCTTAAATAAGTCTTATTTTTTAGTCTTTATTTTAAGTCTCCAATATTTCTAATTATTTCTAATATTTCTTAATTTGAAATACCTAATTTGAAATATTTTTAATCTAAAATATTCATCATAAACCAATTGCTCAATCTGTTTTCATTTTATCAAGATATTTAAACCATTCTTCATCTTTCATATTCGGGAAGGATGCATCAGCATTTGAATGGAAATATTTACAAACTGTAAGCGTTTTAATGTGAGGTGCAAAGTGTTTAAGGGTTGAAAGACCCTGTGAAGCTATGTAGTAAATGCATCCTAAAAAGATAACCAGGTCATGTTGGCCTTCATCCTTAACTCCCTGCCATTCTGGGTCCTGGAGAAGGTTTACGATTTCTACAATTCCGTAAGACTTGGTTTTAACTCCTTTATCTCGAAATGCTTTGTATGCATCTGCTGTTGTAACCACTGGAAGCTCCCATTTTTCTGCAATGTCTGCAGAATAATTGATCAACGGTTCTTCCGTTACTAGGGGCCCTAAAACTAGTAAAGGCCTTTTAGCCTTTCTAAGCATCATTTTAGCTGTTTCTGGTGTTGCAAGAAGCGCCTGTTTGGGTCCTGCTATCACCGTTGGTTGCCATGGAATTACTCTTTCGTTGCTCATTTAATCACCGTTCCAACCACTTAATCACCATTTTTATCCTTAAAATCCATTAAAGATGGCTCTTGTGGTGTTGACCTTGGTGCCCATCCTTTTTCCTTTAAAATTTTCATAATATCCTTTTTGTAGGTTATAGGAACATCTTTATCTGTCCTTACGAATAGGTGAACATCTTCCGGTATTGTGCCAAAGTACTTCTTGTGAAGGTCTATGTAATGGTTGAGCTTTATATTTCTTCCTTTTGGAGTGTCAGTAGGTCTTATGCAAAGTTTTGCGACCATTACAGTTGCTTCTTCCCGTGTTTCTGCTGCATAAAGCAGGTGCTCAGGTGCTGGCTCACCATCCACAACCTTTCCTGTTCGGAGATCGTTTATTTTCCATTTATCCTTCTTATCAACTCTTCCAAGGTACAAACGTCTATATTTTGAGCCATGAGGCCCTATAACTGCAGGTATTCCCCATCTATTAACACCAGCTGCTATCGCAGCTGCTTTTTGTGAGTATGCGCCCCATGCAATTCCACAGGCCCCTACCCTGTTGAGGATGTAGTCTGCAACTTCTTCATAGTTACCCTCTAATGGTTTTTTAGCAAATATATTGGCTATCTTTATTGTGGCGCCTGAAACATGGGAATTTGAAACACATGAACCCAAGTTAACAAGCCCCTTGGCGTCGAAGTCCCCACTGTACTTCTCGTACAAAGTTTTTCCATCTTCGTCCCTGTACTCACCTATGGACATTGCTCCACATCCTGTTGTAACCACAATGTAGTTACGTTCAAGGAATTCTTCTGCCATTTTAGCAACTTCCAATCCTCCTTCCGGATAATTGGAACACCCTATAAGCGCTATAACTCCAGGTATGTCCCCTAAAACTATTGGTGCTCCTACTTTCCTTATTTCAACGTCTTGTACAGGTCCTCTTCCAGCACGGATGTTGAATTTCTGGTCTTTTAAGAAGCGTTCACCAACTTTCGTGAGCATCGAAACTATAGGAATATCCCTTGGACATTCCTGTTCGCATCTTCCACAAATGTAACAACGATCATGTTCATAAAGTTCCTCCATTTTAGAGAAATCACCATTTGAAACTGCCATTACAGCATCCATCATTGGTAAACTGTTCGGACATACCCTGTCGCACCATCCACATTCTGTGCATTCTTTAGCATATTCTACAATTTCTTCAAGGTCTGGGAGCATTTTTAAGTTTTCCCTCTCTCCAGATATTTTTCTTGCAACTTTTACAGCCACTTCTCCAACCTTATCTGGGTCAAGTATCAATGCGCCCTCAATATCATTGTTCACAAGCTGTGATACGATTTTATCAGCATCTTCTTTGGTTTTATCAGGCAGCCCAAGGCAAATCTTGTCTGTGGTTGCTATGACTACTGCTTTGTTTTTCTTGGCCTCTTCCAGAACATCTGTTCTGACGCACTGCTCATCAACAACTATTACGTCTGCAACTCCACTTCTAACAAATTTAAGCTGTTTTGAAATTGGACCGACAACTTTGGCCCTGTTACTGTATCTTGTGATGTCTATGGCCGCACAGCAGATTCCACAAACTTCAATGTCATCTTCAAGTCCCTGATCTTCCATGTAATCAATAATTCCAGCCCCAGGTGCAATGTTATGTCCTATACACAGTACTACAGGTTTTTTACTATCTATGGTTCCAAGTCCCAGTTCCACAAGCGGTGCATCCTCAGATCCTTTCGGCAGGTCCAGGGCGGCAATCTGAGCTACGTCTCCAACTTCCATTGCAACATGATCCATTAAACCTGCATGAAGTACCTTTGACTCAAAATCCATGTAATTTCCTTCCTGTCCAGTGTGGGCAGCTGAAAGGAGTTGTAATGACTGTTCTTCGACATAACTCATAGTTTCCCTTAAATCACCTAATGTTTCAGGTTTTTTACCAATTACAGTACGCATGATAGGTGCTTCTATATCTATGCTGCCACCCAGGTCTATTGGGAAATCTTCACCTTTTTTATCTATTAAATATTCCAGCAAATGTCTTGAATGCCCTCCATGAGCTGCTGTTCCTATGCAAGATGCTATAAGCACCATCCTACCTTGCTGAGCTTTTGCATCGATTCCACATGCTCCTTTCTTACCAAGGAGGTCACACTTTCCAAAAGTGCAAAGACAGCACATATCACAGAAAGGAGCATAAAATGGCTCGTATCTTTCCAGTAACTTCATATCCCATGATCTCAAATCTGTTACATTTGGCTTTGGAGTTGGTCCCATTGGTACCTCTGCTGAGATTCCATTAGAGCCATCTTTTTCAATAATATCGCCAATTGAAACTTTAAAGTCCTTTGTTTTCCAAAAATTGCCCTTGAAATCCTTTGTTTTCGGTGCCATGTTTATCACCAAATTATTAATGATTTATAATGATGATTTTCTTTTGAATGACCACTATATATAAAGTTTGTGTATTACTTTTTCAGAAATAAGTGTATTTTTATCTTCGTATTTAATAAAAGATTTTATTTAATATTGTTTATATTGAAATTCTTATTGAAACAGGAGTTTTAGTAAATATTAAGAAATTTTATGTTATAAAATTAAAATCAAAGTAAAATTAAAAAGATAAAGTGTTGTTAACTTTATTATATAAATGGTTATCAACACTCTACTTTATAGTTTTGTGTAATACGTTAAACAAATTATGTAATATGTTAATGTAATATGTTTCAAATGTCGTAATTTTAATAAAAATAGAAAAATGGAGAATATTTATATTAATCAAACCCCATTTTACATCTGTGGCTCCAACCTTTTTATCATGAAAGCCATAAAAGCCACTATCATGGGGAATAAGAATAAATACATTATCAAAAGCAGTATAGGTGGAACTATGGGCCCCATTACTGTTGAAGCTGCTATTAACATGATCATGGTGATAACTGGTCCAAGTATGGCTACAAACATGTAGATCATGGTAAAAGAATTCAGTTTCATGGCGTAATCCTTGAGCTTCATTCTCATTTCATAGGCTGTATCCTCTGCTATGACATTAAGAGTTTTTGCAAGGTCTCCACCACTGGACAATGTCCTTGTTATCTGGTTAACTGCCCTTTTAAGTCCTTCAGAATTTATTCTCTCACTCATATCTGTAAGAGCTTTTTCTGTCGTTTCACCATATTTTATTTCCTCAAGCGCCCTTGCAAATTCCTCTGAAAGCGCCCCATATCCTGAGAGCGATATGGACTTCATACTATCATGTAGACCTATTCCTGCACGCAGTTCTGTTGCCATCTGTCTCAATGCAAAAGGCAGTTCCCTTGAAGCTTCACTAGTTTTTTTACCCTTCTGAATGTTTGGCAAAAATATTATGAACATTGCCATCATGAATATTGCCAGACCAAATGCAAGGCCCAGTTCTATTCCAAAACCCAGTACAACAATGATTCCAAATACAAGCACAAATGAAACAACACCTAAAATGAGGATCATTTTAGGGTCTAATCCTTCTTTCTCTTCTTCCTTAAGAAGTTTTTCCAAAGAAGCTTTGCTGTAAGATTCCTTTTTTTGTTTAGCTTCTTTTGTTTCCTTCTCTTTTTTTACGGGTTCCTTTTTTTTATCTATGAGTTCCTTGAATATGTCAATTTCATCTTTATCCATCCTCATTCGTTCTATAACTCTTGAAGGTTGTTTAGGAACTTTATTTTGTTTTAAACCCTCAGTTAATAAGGATGATGCTTTTTTTTCTGGTTTTATGGCTCCCTTTTTAGCTTTTTTTCGATCGGGTCTGGTTTTATTTAGCCTTTCCACAGGTGCAGAAACACCATTTCCCACCTTTTTACTTGAGTCAACGGTTATACCACCAATCCTGTTGAAGAGTTTTCTAAGACCATCAAAAGCCATTTTATCACCAGTATTATTCCATATTTAATCTTTGTACCTATTTTTGTTATTTATTCTAAATATTCATATAAAAATATTCATATAAATCTAAAGTTCCTTGAAATATCTAATTTTACGTAATTATAATATTTTATCTAAAATTTCATCAGGATTTTTATAATAATTATTGATATACGCTGCAACCTCTTCAATGGATCTGATGTTGTTATCTGCCATGTACTCCAACACAAGCTTTCGTTTCTCAATTTCTTCTTCAATTTCAGATATTCCTATTCCGCGTAGTTCAGCTATTGCCCGAAGTGTCTTACTTGCAATTCCTACATATTCAACTTTATCAACCACGTTGTTCCACTTGAACACACGGTTGAGTTGCACGTTTCCTTCTTCCATACCCACAACTTCTGCAACTTCCGTCACTCTTCTTATTGAGCCCCCTTCTGGCCTGTACATCCTGTTCTGCATTATGACGAAATCAAGAGCCGGTATCATAATGGTTGGAACATTCATAGGCGGGTTTACAAGCCTTGTTATAGTTTCTCGGGCTGTATTTGCGTGTAAAATACCCATACCGGAGTGGCCTGTGTTTAACGCTGTAAAAAGAGTTACAGCTTCGGCACCCCTTACCTCACCAACGATCACACGGTCGGGCCTCTGCCTCAAACAATTCTTAACCAGTATGTCCATTGTAAGTTCACCCTTCCCCTCAATGTTTGGTGGACGGGTTTCCATCCTTAATACATGGGTGTGTGGAAGTTGCAGCTCTAGAGTATCTTCTATTGTGATTATTCTTTCACGGGGAGGTACAAAAGCCCCAATAGTGTTCAAAGTCGTAGTTTTACCAGAACCCGTACCGCCCGCTATAATGGCATTACAGGGTTTCACACCAAGCCCATCAGTACAAACCCATAAAAAAGCAGCTAAATGGGATGAGAATGTTTTGAAGTTTATTAAATCAATAACAGTTAATGGATCTTTTCTAAATTTCCTTATGGTCAGTGTTGAGCCGTCTGCAGATACCGGAGGAATTGTTGCATTTACCCTTGAACCATCTGGCAGTCTTGCATCAAGAATAGGTGTCTGCTGGTCTATTCTTCTGTTAACCTGCCTGGCTATAACATCTACAATGGATTTTATATCGGAATCATCATCAAAAACAACGTTTGTAACCATCATGCCCAGTTTCCTGTGGTATACAAAGACGTTTTTCCCTGTTCCTATGACCATTATTTCCTCAAGGTCGTCGTCCTTTATCATTGGATCGAGTTGGCCGTAACCAAGCATTTCCTGGGATATCTGGGTTGCGAGACGATCCACATCTCTTACTCCTTTCATCCTAAGGAATTCCCTTACTTCTCCAATGAACGATTCCTCTTCAATACGGAAATCTTCTCCCTGGGAAACTGCAACTTCAACGAGTTTCTCACGAATCTCATTGAAAAGTAGGTTTTCTTTTTCTGAGAACTTGGGGAGACTCACATTGTAGCGAGGTATTAAACCCTCTTCTACTATTTCTGCTTTAAAACTATCAGAAACTTTTTTGATCTTTTTAGAATGTTTTTTAGAAGGTTTTTTCATTATTTTATCTAATTTAAACCCGTCTTCATCCTTTTTATCAGGTAAAATTTCTTTTTTTTCCCTTTTCCTTCTAATTATTTCCCCTTTATCCTCTTCAGTCTCCTCAGTAGTTGCAAATTCTCCAAGAAGATCCTTGAGTATTTCCTTACGTTTGTCTTTCATAAGCCTCAATTATTTATATACAGTATCCAATATTTAAGCATATGGACATAACATGCAATTGCGGTGGGGAATGCGTAAAATCAGCACCATATGTTTTGAAGGATATTAAGTTTTTTTACGATCCCTGCGATAACTGTAAAAATTTGAAATTAAAAAAGTTTGCTCCCCTAACCAGTCAAATTGACTTAAACCAGATAAATGCTGGTTTTGGGAGGTGCAAATGCGGCAGGCGGCACCTTGACATTGTGATGGCCCATATCCTGAAAGTAATGATCGAAAACGGGGCAAAAGGTGAGAGATCAACCTTGAGAGATACCTGCGTTCCATTGATAACCCCAGGATATCCAACAAATTCAGCACCTTACCTCCAAGAGAACTCACTTGTTATACTTACAGATGATGTAGACAAAAAGTGTGCTGAAACTATCGTTAAAGATGTTCCAGAGGTTAAAGGCGTTTTAAAAGGCGATTTAAGAAAAACAGTTGGGATTAAGGATTCTAATTCCGCCCCTAATGTGTACAAACTCCTTGCAGGTTGTGATATGCGTTGTGATATCGTTCAAACGCAATATGGGTCAATTTGTATCTACAAACATCAAGGAGAAATACATATAGAATTCTCAAAGCCAGTATCCCCTAAGGTAACCATTTTAAACAAAGCCCTAAACCAATATGCAACCCCAACAGTTCTGGACTGCACTTGCGGCCCTGGAACACTGGGTATAACATGTTTAAAAGCTGGAGCAGAGAAGGTTGTATTCAACGATCTATGGTACCCTGCAGCAAGAACTACGGCCCTTAATCTAGAGATCAACGGATTTTCAGTGGATATTTTTGATAAAAAAGAGGGTTTAATAGCATCTGGAAAGAATTTTGATGTTTACTGTGCCGATGTTAAAGATCTAAAAAACATTCTGGATGAAAAATTTGATATATGCCTCGTTGACACGTTTCCAGGGGTTGGTATTGATAAGTTCAAGATTGCCGTCAAAGAACTCTGCAATCAAGTTTTTGTTATCTAAAATATATATTAAATGGAGTTATATATTGGGGAGTTCTCTATTGGAAATAAAAATGATCAACCAGATCAATATATAGTTTAACTTGGGATTTAACTAAATGATTTAAGAGCTAAAAATCAAATATTACTTTAAATAAACTTATTTATCTATTTTATTTTAAAGATCTTTAATTTGATCAAACAACAATCAAAACCATCTATAAATCAATCTTAATCAGACTAAACCTGCATAGATAATAATTGCTGGAAGTATAAGAACACCCATAAGGTTTGATTTATTCACTTCAACGTAATGGGGCAACAATCCCAATGCAATAGCAGTTACATAAACCAGAATTATGTAAAAAAGGTTTGTATGTTCCATAACTGTAAATAAAACTACCAAAAAGCTCATAAAAATAATCACAAACCAAGAAAGTTTTCTATAGTTTATTTTTTCTATTGATTCACTTACAATATCACCAAGCTTAAGACAGAGGAATAAAGAAAGGGAAACTGCCATCAAAGAGACAAATACAAAGAACATTAACTGATTGAATCCAAAGCTTTGAAGTAGCTTGTCCACATAGACTGCAATTCCACTTCGAGGATTACCAATTAAATAAATAGCTACTAGCGAAAAAAGGGCGTCTGAAACATTCACTCCACTCATGGCAACGAGAAAGCCTTCCCTGTTGTTTTCCACATCTCCGCTCCCACTTAATTCCTGGGCAATTATACTTCCCTGGGCAGGCCCCATACCCGGAAGAAATCCAAGGATAGTCCCTGCAATTCCACCTGCAAATATCCCCCTTAAAACGTTGCTGTCAACTCGAAGGTTGTGAAACCTGTTCTGGGTAGGGACCACTGAATTTTGAGACATGCTGAAAAGAAGGGTGCTCACACCAAAAAGCCCTGAAAACATGCATAGAAGCGAAACATTTGAAGATATAGTTGTGTTTAACATCACCCAACCCATAACCCCTGAAATCAAAAATAAAACTGTTGACCACATCATAGAACTTAAATCTCTGTTTAAACCTATGATCATGTATACAACAACAGCCACAAGCAAAATCCAGATATACGGTTTCATGAAACCATATAAAGGAGGCAAAATCAGTATAAAAAGGGGCAGAAGTAAGATGGTGACAACTATTGCTCCGAAACCACCTAACGCAACGAGTCTTATGGCTTCCTTACCTCTTCCCTGAAGCAGCAGATAATGTCCCGGTAAAATGGAAAGCACTGTTCCCTCATCCGGAACACCAAGGAACATGGACGGTATGAATTCCATAAGGGCATGAGATATTGACATTGAAATTAAAAACGCACACAAAATTTCAGGGGATAAGAAAGTTAAAAGAAAAACAGATGAACTGAAAACAAATGCTCCAACTGTATTAACGTGAATACCAGGTATTACGCCTGTTACTGCACCACATAAAACCCCTATAATGCATATAATGATGATATCAATCAAATTATCACCGTCAATATAATGAGAATATAACGAGATTTTTATTTTTTAACGAGCTCTTATTTGTTTAAAATCGATTATTTACTACATTATAATTAATTAGTTTAGTATAATAGTAATATTATTATTAAAAATAGTATTATATAAATGCAGCGATCCAACTTTTTTGAAAATAGTTTTAACGAGAAAATTGTTAGAAAAATTGTTAGAGAATTTATTATAAAAAATTTTAAATTGCGTTTTAAATTAAGAAAAAATTTAAAGAGCTTAAAGAATTTAAAAAAATAAATCAAACGTTATAATAAGAAATAGAAATTAGCAAAAAGGTTGAGGGAATTAATGGAAATCATCAAGACCTATTCTACCTGATCCATTTATTACATTAACCTTCGTATGTCCACAACTTCAATGCTTGCTACATCTACAAGCTTAGAAAGGTTTGCTTCCACCTGCTCTGTACCGCCCTCTGCATCGTCAACAACTACCATTACATTAAGGGCAACAAGGCCAAAAGCTATTGGTTCTTCCTCAATTTTGTGAAGTTCAGTATTTTCTGGTATTGATTTTCCAACATCTTCTTTAAGTTTTTCCATATTAACATCAGGACTTTCAGGCATTAATTTTATTGTTGCTACAACTTCTCCCATTGTTCTACCTCCAAAACAACCTTCAACCTTTTTCGAAAAGGTTGATCAAACTCTGGTAATACTTTTATTTTCATTAATAAAAAAGTATTTCAATTAAACAAAACCTAAGTAAAATTTAAAATCAGCTTAAATTTCAAGTGTCGTCTTAAAAAGGATTAATATGAATTAAGGTCCTTTAAAACCGCATTCACACTTGTAAAGATGACCGAAAGTTCTGCATTTCTCGCATCTGTAGAGTATTCTGTCACATTCCGGACATACAAACTTCACATAGTTTTCTACAGGAGATATCTCTTGTTTACATGATGTGCATTCTATTTTTTCCATTTAATTTCCTCCAATGAGTGTATATTTAGAGTTTTTACCTTCTATTATAGATATAACCCTTTCAGGGCGTCTACCATTTACAACATAACATTCAGATTTGTATTGAAGCAAAAGCTCTGGTAAAATTTCATCCACTGATGTTTCACCAAAATTTAGTAGTTTTTTTGCACTTATATTTTTTATAAGTTTCGCACCAGTTTGTGATGGATAACTTGTATATATACCATCTACATCTGTTGCTATTAAAAGTTTGGTTTTTAGAAGATGTGATATATAAAGTGATATGGAATCAGATGTCACGCTCCAAGAATGTTCAAGAGGGTCAAGGTACTCCATAATCAGGTAAGGCAGTAATATTGGAAGTTTTCCATCACCAATAGTTTTTTTAGCATCTTCAAGAGAGTGAACTGCTTCAGCACCATCAACTTTATCTGCAACGAGCATTCCAAGAATATCCATGCACATTATGGCACTTTTATGATTTGCAGTGTCTGAAAACTGCACTTTTGTATCGTAAGCCCTTAACTTATTTGCAAGGGCTCCACCGCCGCATATCACAATTGACTCAGTCCCAACAAGTGTTTGGCAGAGTTTTATGGCATCATCTGGGAAGAGACTTCCACCCACCTTTACAACCCATTCCATATCAGCACTCTCTTTTTTAGTATTTAAACTATATATTATGGATTTCAGTTTATCTATTTAAGGAGTTTAAGATCCTGAGTTACTTTATCTATTATTTCGTCTTCATCAGGGCCTATTCCAATGCATGTTATGGTTGATTTTGGAATTTCAGTATGTCCTGCATCTTGAACAAGATAATGTGGGATGTCAGAGCCTTTAACCATTTCGTAGACTTCAAAAAGTTCCCTGAGATCATCAACTTTAACCACGACTTTTTTCCCACCTTCCTGCTCCCATTTTTTGATTTTACTGTCATTAGCTCTAACATATGCGCCTAAACTTGCGTGACAAGCTTGAGCCGCAATTTTACCTCTTCCCATCTTGAGATCCGCCCTCATAACTATTACCTGTTTCATATCTTTCACCAATAAATATCATAAAATGAATTAAAAGTTTTAATCTGATATTTGTAATTTAATTTAACTTGTAATCAAATAAAATATGGATAATATAATTTAAACCAGCCTGTTCCCAACCCTATCAGCGTCAAGAGAATAAACCTCTAATCCCGGAATTATAACCCTAACAACAGGTATTTGAATCTCAGGACGAGTTAGATCTACGTATAAAACATCATCAAACCCACATTTTTCAAGCAACTTGAAAGAGGTTCCTATATCTTCTTTAAAAGATTTTCCGGATCTATTCTTAATCTCGGAAATATCAATTTTTTTCTCTGACTCTCCGAACCAGTGTTTGTTAATTCGTTTCATCCGTTCGTATCCGGCCTTCCGCATGAAGACTGCTCGAACCGTATCTTCCCTTGTTCCATGTATTTGAGTTGCTCGACTTTGTGCTACTTCTGTAAGAGCCCTTATTGCAGCTATTTCCGGGTCGAGGTGAGTTCCAACTCCCAATGTTAAGAGAGCAGGATCCTTAAGGACGGGGTCATCTGAAACTGCGGCCATGGTTGTAACTTCCACATCCGCCGTTAAATCCACAAGCTTCACATTGATTTTTGCATCATCGAATTTGGATAATATATCTTTTATTATCTGATTTTCAGTACCTTCACAACTCACTTCTGGTTTGGACTTATGTTTGGCCTCGAAGATGCTCCATGCATCCCTCTCTATGACTTCCATCATACCATGGAAAACAGCTTCTTCCAGTCTGTTTCCAGATGCAAGACCGTTTGTATTTGACTTGAATAAATCAACACCATTTGTTGGGTTGAATGGATGGTAAACCGAATTTGCAGGTACAAAATACTCTTTTTCATCCTTTAAATATGTAGCTTTCACCCATTCAATCTCAGATGTCTCTGGATCAAATGTGGAATATGGAAGTATCAATGATTTTGGGTTTATGGAACTTTCCATTTCATTAAAGACTCCTGAAATGATATTATCCCCATCAGTACCCTGAAACTCTGCTGAATATCTTTCAAACGATTCCATCATTGCAGATGCCTTTGCTTGGGTTTTTGTAGCTCCTTTACCAGCATATATGCTCACAGCACCTTCTGCAGCGGAGGGACGTATTGCAGAATAAACAGGTATCCCCACACGGTCTAAGTGAGTTATCTCAGCTATTCTGGTAACTCCTGCGGTCTTTAATTTACCTTCAACATTCTTTATTGTCTTTTCAGGAGATATGGACCTATGTGTGCAGCCAAAATACTTTATTGGAACATCTTGAAACATTGGGATCACTTGAAATTCTTATTTTTCTTTCGATTATAATCAAAAATTCAATGTTAATTCGTAAAACTTTTCAGTATATATTAGATATGGTATTGTAATTAGATTTTGTAATTAAATTTTAAGTTCGAGATACATTTCTCTAGATACATTTCATTTAATTCTAAATACATTCCATTATTTTTATTTATTGTTTGTTAGAGTTTAACCTATACAGGTACAAAACATTTTAGAATTATTTGCTTTTTATTTAATGACCAAAAAATTTAATGACCAAAAAAAACTAAGAAAAAGAATTTATAACATGTTTAAACTGACATGCCAAACATGGCTTTTACGGTTAAAATAAGGGCCAAAACTGCTGTGATTCCCCATACAACAGGGTTCCATTTTAAAACCTTTGCACCATCTAGTATACTCACAGGTATAAGGTTAAAGAATGCTAAGAAACTGTTAACTGCAAATCCAAATGTTGCAATCATTGTAATTAATTGTGAAGACGTTGGTACGAACATCAACGTTAGAAAGAACAGCGCGAGGATTATATTTGTAACAGGGCCTGCAAGAGATATTTTTCCATTTTCTTCCCTGGATATGTAGTCCCCATGGATGTAAACAGCTCCGGGAGCTGCAAATACAAAGCCAAAGTAAGCTGTTATTATTGCAAATATTAATCCCTGCACCCACATCTTGAATTCAGCCTGGAATCCATATCTTATTGCAACAAATTTGTGGGCTAGTTCATGCAGTACGAATCCAACACCAACAGTGATGAATGTAACTGGGAATAAAGTAATTAAAACATTTACATTGTTTCTACTGAATAGATAAGCGAAGATGAATGCTATGACAAACATAGAAATGAATATATCTCTGACTTCATGAGATGTGAATTTTACCATAATTTAAGAAGCTTGTTTTTCACATATAATGATTTCCATAGTTAAGACTTAAACCCAATTATACCCATAATTTACAATAGATAATAAGTATTTATAAAAAGTTAACAAATCAATGCAAAGACAGTCCGATCCATCTTAAAATGAGGAAGGACTTTATAAACTTTAAATCATATAATAAAAAGCAGAACTAAAGGCTATTAGAATATTGGGATGGATAATATGACAATAAAATGTGAATACTGTAAGGTAAGTGGAGGATACGGTGATCTTATTTATCAAACAGATTACTGGATGGTATTTCTCGCTCCCAGCCAGAGATACCTTGGAACCTGTGTTGTTGCCCTCAAAAGACACTGCAAAAATTTATCAGAACTTGAAAACAATGAATGGGCAGATTTTGCAGCCATAGTGGGTAAATTAGAGGATGCACTGGACAAATCATTCACCCCTGACCTTTACAACTGGAGTTGTTTCAAAAATGCCACGTTTAGGGATGAAAACCCTAATCCCGAAGTTCATTGGCATTTCATACCCCGATATAGAAAGGAAGTCAAATTCATGGATACTGTATTTGAAGACCCTGATTTCGGACATATCCCACAACCCGTGGAAAAAAAGGTATCAAACAACATTATGAACGAGATTATGACAAAAATTAAAGAAAATTTAGAATAAATTACAATTTTAAACATTATAAACTCAATTTTAAATATAATAAACTAGTTAAATATGAATAAACTCAATTTAAACACAAATAAGATTATTTAAACACAAATAAGATTTATACATAGTCAAAGGATATGAAACATATGCTTAACACCAAAATCACAGGAATACTCAACGGAATGCGCCAAAAAAATTTGGACTCCATTATTGCATTAAAACCTGAGAATATAAGTTATGTAACTGATTTTAAACCTTCAAGCTTCTCAGTACTAATATTGAAGGATGAACCTATATTATTCACTTCTAAATTAGATATTGAAGATGCGTCTGAAGTTTCAAGCGTTCAAGTTGAGGCATTTATATCTATGGATGATATAAAGAAAAAATTAAGTGGAATTGTTGGAATAGAAAGTTCAATGACCGTTGGAACCCATAAAAAACTTTTAAATAATTTTAAAACTGAAATAACCGATGTTATAGAAATATCACGGATCATCAAATCAAAAGAAGAGGTTGAAAACATTAAAGCTGCACTTCAAATTGCTGAAAGCTCAATAATGGAAGTTGAATTTTCAGGAACTGAGAACGAAGTTGCTGCACAACTTGAGTACAATATGAGAGTTAGAGGATCCAGCAAACCCTCATTTGAAACCATAGTTGCCTCAGGTAAACGATCAAGCATTCCACATGCTCAGGTAACAACCAAACCCCTGGAAAGTCCTGTTGTAATTGACTGGGGTGCAGTTTACAACAACTATTCATCTGACACAACAAGAACCATTGTTGAAACAGAGAAGCAGGAAGAAATATTTCAAATAGTCTTAGAAGCTCAAGAACAAGCAATAAAATCAATTAAACCCGGTGTAAAAGCATCTTATGTTGATAAAGTTGCAAGAGACGTTATCACAGAATACGGGTACGGTGATTCATATATACATTCAACAGGCCACGGTTTAGGTATTGAAGTCCATGAAGAACCTTCATTATCTACTAAAAGTGAGGATATACTTAAAAATGGAATGGTTGTTACCGTAGAACCAGGAATATACCTTGAAGGTGAATTTGGAGTACGTACGGAAGACGTTGTTTTAATAGATAATGGTGCAAAAGTTTTAACCAAAATTAAGAAAAAATTAAGTTTTTAAACAGGTGCATATTACATTTTGGTTCTAAAAATTTAAATTAAATTTTATCAGAAATAGAAAGTCTTAAATCAAGCATATTAATATATTAAAAAATAGTAGAATATAATTAGGTGAAAAAATGGCAATTATACCTCCTGCATTGTCTCCGATATCAAGAAAACTTGACAACATGTTGCCGGACAGGTACCTTGTTTTGATACAGGAAAATCTGATAAGGTCAGGCATGTATGTTAAAGCATCAGACCTCATAACATTAGTACTCATATCAGGCATTGTTTTAGGTACAGTTGCACTGTTATTATTCATGCTGTTGGGAATTAACCCTATTTTAGGATTTTTAATCGGATTTTTCACACCTTTAGGAATTATCTTCGGTTGGATCTTCTTTTTAATGGAGAAAAGGGTTGATGCAATAGAACAAACTACCCCTGATTTTTTAAGACAAATCGCATCACTTTTAAGGGCAGGAGTCGGTATTGAAACAGCCATGGAAGATATTTCAAAACATGGCAGCGGCCCTCTAAACGACGAATTGAAAAGGGCAGTAATAGAAATAAAAATAGGCAGCAGTTTCGAAGAAGCCCTTATATCCATGGGAGAACGTTTAAAATCCAAAAACCTGGATCGAACATTCAGAATGATACTTGAAGGTAAAAGAGTTGGAGGAAGCTTATCTGATGTTATAGAAACTGTAGCAGAAGATTTAAGGGCCGTTCTGGCTTTAAAACGTGAAAGAAAAGCCAATGTAATGATGTCTGTGATGTTTCTACTTATAGCTGCAATAATTGCAGCTCCATTTGCGTTGGGAATGATAATGACCTACTCCGCATTCATAGAGGCGCTTGGTAAAACAAACCCCCTTCTTGACGCTTCTGTCACAGCTGCAAGTGGTTACATTATTATTCATTCAACGATAGCAAGTATCTTAATTGGAATCGTGCTTTACGGAAGCGCTAAAAAGGGAGTGAAATTCGTACCGCCCCTTGTAATTGTATCATATGGAATATTTTATGTAATAAAAGTATTAGGACCTTCTTTACTGGGATTCACATGATCGTGGTGTAACTATGGGTATATTGAAAGAGGAATCTGCACAAACTTCAGCCGAGCTTATTCTAATTGTAGGTGGTATAATAGTAATTGCAATTGTGGCTGCTATTTTTTACAAAAATTATGTTAACGGGCTTGGAAATGAGATAAACAACACAGACGTTGCAAACGTTAACAACAATATAACTGACCTTAAAAATGAGTTTTAATGGTCATGATTAATCAGTTGAATAATGTAATAGTCCCTAAATTGCATTAAATTGAAATTCAATATTAAAGGTTTTATATTAATTATCATTTTATTATTAACAATTTTAACTAATTTTATTAGAAAACGTCTACATATTAAAGTCCATATATTAAATCTTTAAGATTTCATAAAACTAATTTACATAGACAAACACAATTAATTCGAAATCTCAAGATCTAGTTAAAGGAGTGTTTGAATATGAAAATGTTGATCAATGGGAACCTAATAGACAGAGATGAAAAGATAGATGTAAAAAATCCTGCAACAGGCAAGATCGTTGATACTGTACCCCTGTGCAGCCGTAAAGATGCAAAAAATGCCATTATGGCAGCAAACGGATCAAAAAGGACCATGCAGGAAATGTCAGCCCGTAAAATATCCAGAATACTTTATGACATTTATGAAGATGTTTCAAAAGTCTCAGACCAACTAGCAGAACTTATAACATTAGAAACAGGTAAGGTTATCAGAGATTCTAAAGAAGAGATGAAAAGATCAATTTTAACCCTACAGCTAGCTGCAGAAGAGTCAAAAAGGATATATGGCGAGACAATTCCCATGGACGCCGGAATAGGTGGTAGAACAACACTAGGATTTACAATTAAATTACCTATTGGTGTTGTAAGTGCAATAACTCCTTTTAATTATCCTGTTAACCTTGCAATGCACAAAATCGCTCCAGCACTTGCAGCAAAAAATACTGTGGTTTTTAAACCTTCCCAAAAAGCCCCACTTGCCGCTTTAAAACTTGCACAGCTTCTAGACAGCCACCTACCAGATGGTGCCATTAACGCGGTTACAGGGAAAGGAAGTGTTGTGGGAGATGAGATGGTGACAAGCAGTCTCGTGAACAAGGTATCATTCACAGGCAGCATTGAAACAGGTGTTTCAATCTCAAAAAGAGCAGGAATGAAAAAATTAACGCTTGAACTTGGTGGAAACGATCCATTAATAGTCCTTGAAGATGCTGATATTGAAAAAGCAGCATTATCCGCAGTAAAAGGCGCATATCTCAATGCTGGCCAGGTCTGCATGGCTGTGAAACGTATAATTCTTCAAAACAGCATTGCTGATGAGTTCACCGACAGGTTAGTGGAAGAAACAATGAAACTGAAAGTTGGAGATCCTATGAATCTTAAAACAGATTTAGGACCCCTTATTGATGAAGAAGCAGCCATAAAGGTTGATAAAGTTGTGGAAGAGTCTGTGGAAGATGGTGCTGAGATCCTATGTGGTGGAAAACGTAAAGGTACATTCTACACTCCAACAGTGCTTGACAACGTTAACCCCCAAATGAGGATCGTGAGGGAAGAAACCTTTGGACCAGTTGCACCCATAATCCGCGTTCAAAGTGTTGATGAAGCATTTGATGTTGCAAACGATACCAAGTACGGCTTACAGGCAGGAGTATTCACAAATAGTGTTGAAAATGCTTTAAAAGCTGCTAAAGTCATAGAAGCCGGCGGAGTGATGATAAACAAACAGTCCACATTCCGAACGGACAACATGCCATTTGGCGGGTTTAAAATGAGCGGAATGGGTAAAGAAGGCGTAAAATATGCTGTTGAAGATATGACCCGAAGTAAGCTGATTGTTTTTGGTTAAACCCCATTAAAAATAGGATTACTCCAAAAAGTAACCTTTAATAAACTAAGGTTTTTTAAAAGTTTAAGTAATTCATTTTGATCTAAATTTCAATTAATTTTTAATTTTTATTAATTTTATAATAAACTGATTTTATTGGGTATTATTATGGTTAACATACAAATTCCACTATAATTAATTTTACAGGATCAACACTTGAGCTTTGGATAAACAACATTTATTCCATCTTCTTCAAGCTCCTTAAACATCTCTTTATGCTCTGTATGTATCGGGTAAAGCACATCCGGACTTACCTCACGTATCATATCCAAAATTTCAGGGCCTGATGCATGACCCGATGCATGCATCTGATGCATGGGCAGGTTGAAGTGATCTAACCAATTTTTCACTCTTTTGTAATCTATTTCCATCTCATCGTCAAACGGTTCAGTTACAGACCTTATGTAAATTCCATTTTCGGGTTTTATGTCAATTAACTCCTTCAGCTCAAAAAAATCACATCGGAAGATATATTTTTCCGGTTCCTCCTGCAAATCCCTGTAGTTTATGGTGTTATCAAGGTTCAGAAAATCTCTTTCCCATGTTTTGTAGTCCGATTTGAGGTAAGAATGGTCAATTTCAGACGAACAAATCCATTCACCGTCAAAGCAAGCATACGAATCATTCCCAACTAGACCCCAACCTTTACGAGGTTTATAAACCGCAATATCGTCTATTTTTGGATAATCCTTGTCCGGATAATCTTTATTTTCGAAAAGGTTGAGCATGTAAGCCTGTTTTAAATTCAAAACCAGAGTTCTGCCGGTGTCCTTCGCTACTTTGTAGAATGTGACGAGCCGGTCAAAGTCCCTTATAGGATAATTTACAATTACCAATCCCTTAAAATCAGAAATAAGAGTTTTAGCTTTGTTTTCAATGTCCTCTTCTGTGGTGTTGGACTGACTGTCTATACGGGTGCCCTCAGAGATCATGATGTTTGGGTTGGATTTTTTTGCCTCTCTCACGAACTTACGTGTTATTTCAGGCCTTCTTCCATGGAACCTAAGGTCCCCTGTGTATGCAATTGTATCATCAGCTGTTTCAAGGATGTATGCTGATGCTCCGGGTAAAGAATGGTCAACAGGAGCGCTTTTTATTGTGAAATCACCAATCTGGAAATTTTCATACGGTTTTACCACATGAACATCCCTTTCAACCATTGCATCTTTCCCACCAAGTCTTTTGTAACCTTCACCATTCTTTTTTGGTGTAAAATGGAAATTCTTTTTCAATTTGAGCATGTCTATGAAAGATACCGCACTTGTATCCTCCAAAACCTTCAAAATAAAATATGATTCCTCTGTCATGTAAAGGGGGATATCTTCACGCAGGTGGTGGATGTAAGCTGAATGGTCCATATGTGCATGGCTTAAAAGCAGACCCTCAACAGCAGGTTTTTCTTGAGAGTTAAGCCCACAGTGTCTGAGGTAATCTTCTCTGTATATGCCCTTGATCTGAGGTAAAAGTCCCAGTTCAAGGAAATCCTGGATTCCATTGGCTTTACGGGGCTGCAGAAATTCTGAGAAGTATTTGTTGGACTGTGAGAAGCTCATACCAAAGTCCAGAAATAGTGAAGTTGTATTGTGGTTAATTAAAATCTTATTTCCACCTATTTCATTCACTCCACCGTAAAAATCAATGTTAACCATATTTTCAATCCATATTTTTTAGTTTATAAAAACTATTTTAAAAATTCTTCAACTAAGCTGCGGGTTTTTTTAAGGGCTTCAAGTGGAAATCCGTGTGGAAGTTCCCCTAATTCACCTTCAACATTCTTCAAGACACTGTTGTCAACTCCAAGGAACATTCCCTCACTTGTGACCCCCATAAATGTTGTTGGAGGCAGAAGTGACACTCCTACATTGTTGCCCTCTTTAACTGTCATATCATTGGTTACAACTGTTGCAGCCCGATCTCCGATATTCACGTTGCAAACAATGAGTTTATCTGCATGTGGATGTTTTCCAATACTTACAACTTCACCTTTCCGGATGTCAATTCCCACAACAGGGTCATCTACTGCCCCAAGTAAGAGTCTTTTATCTACACTGGAAATTGTGTTTAAGGAAAATTTAATCTTTGATATGGATTCTTTAAGCTTTTCCTTCTCTTCTTTGTGCACAAGCTTTAGAAACTCGCCTTGCCATCCCTCACCACCAAGGGCTTCGGTTATATCCCTAATTTTCTCCTTCAAATCCATTATCTGTGGAGATTTGGCCAGATCCTCCGGTTCCAAGTAGGAATAGTAAAGAGCCTGTATTTCAGGGATCATTTCCCTTGCAGCAGTCATACATTTTTTTTTATTCCATATACCCTTTAAATTTGCCCCTCCAGCTGTTCTTATGAATAATTCTACTGATTTTTCCGCAACTCGCAGTCTGTAATCTTTACTCGTATCCCACATCGTTACCACCATATTTAACGTTTATTTCTTATTTAACACACCATATTCCATTATAATTAAATATCTTAAGAAATACGGCTTATTTAGTAATATTGATTTAATATGAACTTTTATCAGAGTATATTATGTGTAATTAAGATTGTTTTTAAAATTTTAACATATGCAATTTATCAATTTTGCTCCATAAACCAGATTCTTATTTTTCTAAAATAAATTTTCTAGTCCATGAATGTTTTATATATCCTTTTCTAATTTATGCTGCCAAATGATTTAAAAGTGTTCATGAAAAATTTTTAAATGATTTTGCAAAAAAAGTTCAAATTAATTGAATTAATTAGAAATATTTAAGTAACTTGTAGAAGGCTTTGATAAATGACTGAAAAGTGAACATGCATAAAATAAATTAAATGAAGATAAAGTAGGCAAGATGGGTTATTATAACAAATACGCCGAAAATAATCCTTTAAACATAAATAAGGCGTACTTTATGAAACAGGTTAAAATACTCAACAAGGAATCGTTTGAAGTTCTTTCCAATACCTACAGATGTTCAAAGTGTAAACATCGTCATGAAATTGTTGTAAATAATATCAAACGTATAAACATTGGTTGTAAACACCCCAGAGGTCCTGGAAATCCTTCTCACTGTGTTTACTTTTTATCCACATAAACTGATAATTTAATTATCTTAACTTAGATTTTAACCGGATATTTTAACTGGTGCTCAGTTTATAAATGTAGATCGAGCAGATCACATAATACTGAATTTTTGTTATATCCCAATAAAATCAGTTCTTGACCTTTTATGTCGTAAAGTTTAAGTATTTAGATGTTTTTAATTTTATTTAGTTAAGTATTCATTGAATTATAATGAAATAGGTGTTAAAGGGCAAATCTTCTTTAGGGAGAATTGCCAAAGTAAAGGGTAGGTGGTATCAATGGTAGATTTATCAAGCCTATACGATTTGGATGTGTACACAACACGCGGTAAATATATTGGAAGGATCCAGGACGTTGTATTAAACATAAAAAAAGGTAGGGTCTCAACTTTAAAGACCATAGCTATGAAACCTGACAACAAAAAAAGCGTTGGAATTAAAGACGTTATAAAAACAAGCATACGAATAGTACCCGAGGGAGATGAGATTAGACCCCTCAAAGAGGAAGGTACAATAGATATAGCATATGATCGGGTACAAGCTGTAGGGGATATTCTTTTGATAAGCCCTGAACTAGTGGAAACCCAAGTAACCCCACAACAATAGGAAGAATAAAATGAAAGTCGGAATATTAGGATGTGGCGCCATAGCTAACATAATCACTAATTTTGCAGCTGAAGGAAAGCTTGGCGTCGATCTAAATTTTTTTTACGATAGAGATATTGAAAGGGCTGAAAACCTGGCATCACAGGTTGATGGAACTGTTTTGTTGAGTATAGAGGACATGCTGGACAAGGTGGACCTCGTAATAGAGGCAGCATCACCCCAGGCTGTCAGGGAAGTTGTTCCAACCGTCATCGGTGCTGGTGTGGATATGATTGTCATGAGCGTTGGAGCTCTTCTGGACAATGAACTAAGGGAACGCCTTGATAAACTTGCAAAAGAGAACAATGCAAAGATATACGCACCTTCAGGAGCAATTGTAGGTATTGACGGTATCAAAGCAGCATCCATCGGTAAAATACAAAGCGCAAGTCTTGTAACAAGAAAACCTCCAAGATCCCTTGGAATTTCAACGGATGAGGAAAAGATCCTCTACGAGGGAAAGGCAGGAGATGCAGTTTTAAAGTTCCCAATGAACATAAACGTTGCAGCAACCTTAAGTTTGGCCTGTGGAATGGAAGTTGATGTTAAAATAATAGCAGACCCTGCAGTTGACCGAAACATGCACGAAGTCCATGTAATAGGAGAATTCGGAGAATTTAAAACCATCACAGAAAACTTACGGTGTTCAATGAACCCTAAAACAAGTGTTCTTGCAGCTTATTCTGCCATTAAACTCCTTAAAAGTTTAAATGAAACTATACACATAGGTACATGAATTTTTAGTTTTTTTATTCATATACCTTATTTTATTAGCAAAATCTATTTTATTCAGTTAAATAACTCACAGAGTTTTTTTCTACATTTTTTCATTTTATGGAACCCTCACTACCAGATACTTATTACAAAGTTAAATTAGAACAAAATCATTATATCTTTGATATGGTTTTTGATATTCAAAGTTTTATTAATTAAAAGTTTTAAAAGTTAAAATCTAACATGAACTGTAATAAGATATGTAATAAGATATTCCAAAACTGATTATACACAATTATAAGAAGGGTTGTAATGAAGCAATGCGAAATATTTTCCACTTTAAAGGTTCCCTGCGGGTCAAAGATCGTTTTAAGGATTGATGGAAGGAAATTTTCAAGGTTATCCAGTGATCTGGAGTTCAAAAAACCCTATGACATTAATTTCATTAAAACAATGGTTGATTCCTGCTTAGAATTTTCAAGAGAATTCAGCCCTTCCTTTGTATACACGTTCTCAGATGAGATCAATATATTGCTCTCGGAAATACCATTTGCAGGTAGAATTGAGAAGTTGAACTCTGTTTTTCCAAGTTTTATTTCAAGTTCATTTTTTAAGAATCTTAAATCCATTAAGGAGACAGATGGAGTTACTAAAAGGATAAATATGAAACCTGTTTCCTTTGATTCCAGGGTGATCCCTCTCTCTGAAGATGGTGTTGTGGAATACTTCAAGAATCGCCAGGATGAAGCCTGGAGAAACTGCCTGAACGGATACGCTTATTGGACACTCAGAAAAGAGCATGATAAAAAAGAAGCAGTTGATATATTGGATAAAAAGAAAAGTAGCCAGTTACATGACATAATATTTGATAAAGGCACCAACATAGCAGAGGTACCAGCATGGCAGAGGCGTGGTGTTGGACTCTACAGAAAAAAGGTCCAAGTTGAAGGATTCAACCCAATATCCAATAAAAAAGTTTTATCTGAGCGTTTGAGGCTTTTTGTTGACTGGAATGTTCCAATCTTTGATGAAGACTTTTTCAGGGATAATAACATTTTGTAGTCTAATCCTGAAATCAATTAAAATGAAATCATCTTTAAATTGGAATCATTAAGTTTGAAATATTTTAAACCCCCATATAAGATAATGCTACACTTTAAATGTAAAATCCTTTTATAAATCTATCTAACACCTTTGATTTTTTTAAGCCCACTTGTACCTCTATTTATTTAGTAGAAATATCAAAAATTAAACTGATACAAAATGAAAAAAATTGATAAATTCTTTGGGACTATCCTGGGAAACAGGAAAAAAGAAGTTTCAGAAGTCCAGATAGACAGGGAAGTTGTAGAAGAAATAATACAAATTGCAGAGAAATCATATCCCCTGGAATTCAGTGCAATACTCCAGGGAAAAATTGAGGATAATATCTTAAAGATAGAAGGTTTAATATTTCTTCCAGGAGCAGCTTCTGAAGATGGTGCTGTTATGGAAATATTTATGATGCCTATGCTATCCGATGATATGGGTTCTGTCCACAGCCACCCCGGATACAGTGCAATGCCCTCAACTGCAGACCTGCAGTTTTTTGCAAAGAGGGGACTTTTCCATATTATAATCGCACAACCCTACGATCTAAATAGTATCCGAGCCTACGACTCCTTTGGGGAACCAATGGATTATACAATTGTTTAAAACTGTTTAAATCATTCTGGTTCTTCTGTTAAAAATGAAAATAATAAGATTCTTTTAAAAACAATTAAAAATAAAATCTTTTTTTTTAACCGAATTAATTTTTTAACTGATTTTAAATGAATTAATGAAAATGGATATAATAAAATAGCTCTTTAATTATTTATTATAAATGAAATATCCATTATAATAAACTTAAAAAATTAAAAAGTGGAAAAGGTTTAAAAACCTATAAGTTCACAGCCACAGCGTCGTAAACATCTTCAAGTTTTAAAAGTTTTTCTATTTCAGTTCCCTTAACTTTCTGGTCCACTTTAAGAACCATAACTGCTTCTCCACCAAGTTCTTTTCTTCCAACTTGCATTTTGGCTATGTTTATACCTTGTTCACCTAATCTTGTACCTATTGCACCGATTATCCCAGGTATGTCCTTGTATCTAACAATTAACATGGTTCCTTCTGTTTCAACATCAACTTTGTAGCCATCTATCATGATTATTTCAGGTTCTTTGGCGGCGATTCCCTCAAGACTAATGTCTTTACTTTCAGACTTCATTTCAACCTTTATTAGACTTTTATATCCTTTTGCATCGCATCTTTTACCCTCGGTTACTACTATACCTCTAATTTTAGCAACACTGTTTGCATTGACAAGGTTCACAGGTTCTGTGAGTATTGGATTTAAAATTTCCTGCAGTACCATCCTGGTTAAAATATCCTGTTTTTTGAACTCTGAAAGTTCTCCGCAGTAAGTTATGTTAATCTCCTTTATGTTACCTTTGGCTGTCTGCATCAGGAATTTTCCAAGTTTTTCTGTGAGTTTGAAGTATGGTTTTATGAGTTGAAATGTTTCAGGGTCAAGAACAGGCATGTTCAAGACGTTTTTAGGAGATTCTCCTTTGAAAACTTTTTTTATCTCATTTGCAACTATTATGGCTGCATCTCTCTGGGCTTCTGCTGTTGATGCTGCTATGTGGGGGGTTAAAACCACATTGTCAAGTCCAAATAGTGGATTGTTCTTTGGTGGTTCTTCCTCATAAACGTCAAGACCTGCACCTCCTATTTTACCTGTTGAAAGTGCTTCGTAGAGATCTTCCTCTTTGATTATTCCTCCCCTTGCACAGTTCACAATAAATGCATTTTCTTTCATGATGTCAAACTGTGGTTTTGCTATGAGGTGTTTAGTCTCAGGGGTTAAAGGAACGTGTACTGTCATGACGTCAGAGTTTTTAAGGAGAGTTTCAAGGTCAACAACTGTCACTCCAAGCTCTGCTGCAGCTTCTTCTGTTATGTAGGGGTCATAAACTAATGCATCCATACCAAAAGCCTTTGAACGGGTTACAACCTGACTTCCTATTCTTCCCATTCCAATAACGCCTAAAGTTTTGCCGTTGAGCTCTAGTCCCATGAATTTTTTCTTCTCCCATTTACTTTCCTTAACAGATTTGTCTGCAATTGAGATCTTCCTTGCAAGGGAGAGTATAATTCCCATGGTATGCTCTGCAACTGTTATTGAAGTTGATTCTGGTGCATTTACAACCATTATACCGTGCTCTGTTGCAGCCTCAACATCCACGTTGTCAACACCCACTCCTGCACGGGCTATGATCTTGAGTTTCTCTGCAGCTTCTATAACTTCACGGGTCACTTTGGTCCTGCTTCTTACAATAATGGCGTCAAAATCTTTTATAACAGTTACAAGCTCTTCTTTTGTGATTGAAGTGTTATTAACAACTTCTGCAACATCTTTAAGCTCATCTATTCCTTTTTCATTTATTTGATCAGCGATAAGTACTTTCATATTATCCATCTTCTCAGCTCCAATTCTTCACCATAGTTATATTAGATTAAAAACATTTTAAATTTTGTTAATTCTTATATTTATAATAAATATTGCCATATTTTTGTATATTATTATATATTATATTCATTTATGAAACGGATATATACCAGTTAAGGACAGAAGGATTTATAACTTTAAAAAACTTTTAAGATTAGAGAAAAGGTGGAGGTGTTACTTTTGGTCTCTGTAGATGAATTCATAATTGTGAGCTCAAATCATGTTCCGGGATACGAAATTTTAGAAACAAAAGGTTTCGTATACGGACTTACGGTACGAAGTAGAGGTGTAGGTGGACAGGTGGGCGCAGGAATACGTTCCATGTTCGGTGGTGAAATAAAAGAGTACGTACAGATGATGGAGCACTCCAGAAACGAAGCTCTTGAAAGGGTAATAGAACACGCCATGGAAATGGGTGCAAATGCAATAATAAGCGCACGTTTTGATTCAAACGAGATGTCAAATGTAATGCAGGAAATTTTAGCCTATGGTACGGCAGTAGTTGCCCAAAAAGTTGAAGAATAATTAAATTCAAAAATTCAATATGAAAATTTCAATAGAATTTAATCCAAATAAAATTTAATCTATTGGGTAATGAGATAATTTATCTTAAAAATAGATAATTCAAATGTGATAACAGCAAGGATGAAATTCAAATGTTTAAAGGGACTATAGAACTCAACGGACATGAAGTGCCGAGAACTCTCCTCGGAACCTCCCCATTTATGGGCATTAAGGCTGCCCAGTTTGGGCACAGATCAATGCTTTACCAGCTTGATTTTTACGACAAACCGGAGAAAATACTGCAACTAATCGAAAAATCATACGAACTCGGAATCAGAGGAATTCAACTCGTTCCATACCCATACATAGTCGAAGCCTTTAAATGGGCTGCAGATGAAGGATGCGAAATGGAGATAATTGGAACTGTGAGACCAGATAACGAACTTGAAGATATCAAAGTTTTGTCAGAGCTTGAAGCCCGTGCAATTCTCCTTCATGGTGTCGTAACTGACAAAACTGACTGGAATTTTTTAGAAGATAAGCTTCAGCTCATAAAGGATCAAAATATATCTGCAGGTCTTGCAACCCACATGCCTTTCAGAACAACTGCAGCACTATTAGAATCATCCGTAACTGATCTTTTTGACATTTACTTGATTCCTGTAAATAAATTAGGATATTTAATGGATTGCGATGGTTTTAGAACCGAAAACCGCGCCCAAATTCGTGATATGATCAAAAAACTGGATAAAACCGTGATTGCCAGTAAAACACTTGCAGCAGGAATATTAACTCCTAACGAAGCATTTGATTATCTTAAAACCCTTGATTATGTGGATATTGTGGCCGTGGGAATTGCTTCTGAGGAGGAAGCTGAAGAAACCTTTAGTATTCTGGCTTCTAAATGATTGAAACGATGCAATATTAAATTTGTTCAAAAACTAGTTTGTTAAACAAATTTTTTATTCTTTTAATTTCCTTTCAAATTTTATTTTTGTAGTAAAGCTTATTTTTTTTTGTTTAAAAATTTTTTTTGTTTAAAAAGAATTGAAAGAACATGAACAACTAAAAAAACAGACAGAATAACTTTCCTTAAAATAAATTAAAATTAAGAATTAAAACTTATTAAGAAGTTTATTTTAAAAAAATTAGTTAAAAAAGAATCTAAAGAAAAGAGTGTAATAAACTTATTTTAAGAAATTATTTAAAATTATTAAAAATAATAAGTTAAAATTAAAAAAGTTTGTTTTAAATGAATAAAATTGATTAACTAACGGATTAACTGCATTCTTTACGCTCTTTTACAAGTTTTAAAAACTCTTTTGAGTTTTTCATTTCCCCCATCTCCCAGTTGTGGACAACAGGGATTCCCTCAATACAGTTCATATCATTCTTGGTATCTAATATAAAGACAGCTTCCGTACCTGTCACTCCTGAAAGGTCCTTCACATTCACAGCCATCTTCTTTAAAATCTGCTGGTTACGGTTTTTTTCCATGTTAGTTATGAGGGGTCCATCGTTTTTACGAATTTTACGAACCGTTTCAGCTTCAGGCTTTGCAAGTGCATCAAATGGAGTTCTGTTCGTTTTAATCACACCGAAACCCAGATCAAAAAGTTCTTTTGGCTCCTTTTTAGTTTTATCAGAGATGTTACTCTTTTCTGGCTCAGGAACCCTGAAAAGGTTAATGGAAAGAGTTATTTTCATGTTCAAAATGCTTTCAAGCATCATTGCAGTTTCTGGAAAAGCTCTAACCATTCCATTCTCATACTTATATATTGTTTCCCTTGATACATGTGCAAGGTCCGCTAGATCTTTTCGTGAAAGGTTCTGCTCTTCCCTGATCTCTTTTATGATGTTACCGTCTATCTGAACGAAGTATCCTCCACGATCTGCAAATATTTCAGGGTAAATCTCCTCAATAAGCATACTTCGAAGGGTTTCAAGGGCTATTACAGGTATTCCATGCCTTTCATAGACTACATCTTCTTCTAAAAATTCATTTTTTGATTTGAGACCTACTATAATTGGCGATGCCAGGAAAGTGTTTGCAACTTTCTTTATTTCCTCAGCCTGTTCCCCTGTAAACCCGTCAACATTAATTAGAACCTTCATTAAGAGAAGTAAAAAGTCTTTTCTGGCGACCATATCAAAACAGCTTCTATCATATATATTAGAAGTTTCAAAACCATGACTTGATAGAAGCTCGTTTATTTCAATTAAAATATGATCTCTTTGAGCGGGAATATTAAATTTCTGCATAGTATGGGATCACCTGGTGAACGTTATGTGTAATATATTATATGTTGGTATCGATGACACAGATTCAAGTGAAGGAATGTGCACAACTTATATAACTTGTGTTATAATTGATGAACTTAAAGATTGCGGTTTTGAAATCAAGGGATATCCACGCCTTATACGTCTTAACCCATTTGCAAAGTTCAAAACACGAGGAAACGGTGCTTTATCCTTCAAATTAATTTTAAAATCAGAAAAAGAAACAAAAAAAGCTAAACAAATCATTTTAGACAGGGTTGAAGAACTATCAGAACTTCAGGATGATAGAACCAACCCCGGTGTAGTTTTCCACGAGGGAAACATCACCGATGAAAGGATCAAAGATGAACTCAAGGAATTTTCAACTAAAACCATAAGGAACGTCGTCACAATTGAGGATGCAGAAAAGCTTGCAGATAAAATAGGAGCGGAAACTTTCAAATTCAAAAAGGGAAGGGGTATAATAGGGGCTTTATCTGCCATAGGCTGCCAGCTTGAGGACCATACCTACGAACTTCTGGCCTACAGGGTGCCTGAAAACTACGGAACGGAACGGAGGATAGATCATGAATCTGTCCGTGAGATGAACCAGAAAACCTATCCTGAAACCTTTGACAACGTTGACGATGGTTACATTGCAATAGAACCACACACACCCTGTCCGGTGCTCTACGGAATAAGAGGAGAAAGTCCAGAAGCTGTAAGGAAAGCTCATAACATTGTTAAAGTTGGAGAGCCTGTAGAAAGGTTCTGTGTATTCAAGACCAACCAGCACACAGATATGCACCTTCAAAGGACAGATAAAATTGTTGATATGGAGAAACTAAAATGTTACATCGTTGAGGGAACTGTTAAAGACAAACCTCATTCAATCGAAGGTGGCCACATCATATTCACTCTACAGGATGATTCAGGTGAGATAGAATGCGCAGCTTACGAGCCTACCAAAGAATTCAGGGATATTGTAAGAGAATTTGCACCCGGCGACAAGCTCATAGTTTACGGTGGAATTGGAGAGAAAGGAACGTTGAACGTCGAAAAACTCAAGATTTTAGAGCTTGCACATGTTTACAAAACTTTAAACCCAATGTGCGAATGTGGAAAACGTATGAAGTCCGCTGGAAGCGATAAGGGTTATAAGTGTCCTAAATGCGGTAAAAAACTACGTGACGGCTCAAAAGATATGGTTGAGATTCAAAGAAACATTGAAAAAGGTTTCTATGAAGTTCCACCGTCTGCAAGAAGACATTTAAGTAAACCACTTGTTAGAATGCTTAAAAACAGTTGAATCATGAGTTAAAACAAGTTTTGATATCGTTATTTGATCTATGCTTGAGTATACCCTATTTTTTCTTCCATTTAATTTTTTTAAGTTTAAAGCTTTTTTTAACAATTTAACGCCTAAAACGTGTCTTTGTAGTTCATTATTTAATTTAAGCTTAAAACGTATTTTTAAATTTATTATGATTAATTCAAGATTTTTTTCCTTGTAATTTTTTCTAAATTTCACATATTATTAAGATATGTGAATCAAGAGGATTAAATCGAATATTGATGAAGATATGAGATGTAATGTATGAATAAATAATTGATCCAAAAAGTTATGTTCAATGCAGACAGCTTATCATCAATGATAACTGAAAAACTAGCAGACTTCATAATTCAAACAGAATATGATAAAATCCCAAAAAACGCAGTGGAAAAGGCAAAACTCTGCTTTCTGGACTTTTTAGGGGTTGCATTGAGGGGATCCCAGAGTAAAAGTGGGGTTATTGTAACAAATATATTGGAAGATGGTTTGAAAGATGCTGACGAATCAACAGTTCTGGGGCACCAAAAGGCCAGTCCACTTGATGCAAGTCTTGCAAACGGTATTTTTGCTCATTCACTTGATCTGGACGATGGCCACAGGCTTGCACAGCTACATCCTGGATGTTGCGTCATACCAGCCGCACTTTCCCTCTGCGAATCCCGAAACAAAAGCGGAAAAGATTTTATAAGTTCAGTTGTAGTTGGATATGAAACTGCGATTGCCCTGGGAATGCTTGTAAATCCCAATCATCGCACACTTGGTTTTCACAGTACAGGAACCTGCGGAGCATTTGGAGCCGCAGCTGCTGCCTGTAAATCCATGAATCTAAAATATAATGAAATTTTAAACACTTTAGGACTTGCAGGAACCCAGGCAGCAGGATTACTGGAATCGGACCACGCAGGCAGTATGGGAAAACATCTTCACGCAGGTAAAGCTGCCCAATCAGGAGTATTATCTGCTTTACTTGCAAGAAATGGCTTTACTGGAGCTAAATCCATAATAGATGGGAAAGAAGGATTTTTAAATGCAATGGTGTATCCTAATATTGAAATGGACGATAACAAAACAGATAATATTAAAATTGATGATGGAACAGACGCTGTTAAGACAGATGATAAATCAAACGATACTAATAATGGTAAAAATAAAAATGGAAGCAGACAGATCGATCTGGACAAATATCATATTTCAGACGTTTATTTTAAAAAATACCCAGTTTGCAGGCATTTACACTCTACAATAGACGCAACGCTTGATATTTTAAATCAAGTGAATTTGGATAATTCAGATGGTTTGAGAGACGTGAATGGCATAACAAGTGAACAAATTCATAAAATAACCGTTAAAACCTATAAAATCACAGCAGGACATGACAACTACCATCCTGAAACTATCGAAGCTTTAAGGCAGAGCCTGCCCGTGAGTCTTGCAATTGCAATTTCTAAGGGCAATTTGAACTTAAATAACCTTGAAATAACTGAAGATATAAAAAAAATTTCAAATAAAATAGTTATAGAACATGATGCAAATTTTGATGAATTATATCCCCTCATGAGGCCTTCCGAAGTTAGAGTAACAATAACCAATAAAACGAATGGAGATTACAGTAAAACATACAACAAACATGTTGATCTACCTCAAGGAGAACCTGAAAATCCATTTAAAAAAGATGTTATTATTGAAAAATTCCATGATTTGAATCCTGAAGTTGATCTGGATGTTCTAAAAGTTATTGATGATATTGAGTTGTATAGAATGGGCGACCTTATGGATATCTTAAATGAAGAATTTAAATTAATAAATACTTCCAAAAATTTGAATAAACCTGAAATAAAGAGCATTTAATGTCTAAATAACTGAACAACCAAATATACATTTACCAATAACCCCATATTATAGTCTCAAAATAATTTAATCTCAAATAATTGAATCACTAAACTTTCAATAACAAAATAAATACCTCTTCAATGAATTTAAACATCAACAAGGATACAAAAATGGATACTACAAACATTTAACAGTTTAAAATAGATAGATGATTAAATAAATGATTAAAAGGTGATTTTATGCAAACAGAGGATTTTCTTGATGGAATTGGGATAAACAAATGCAATGACAACCTAAAAGAATCAGAAAAAAGGTTCCCTGACGGTGCTCAGTACAGATTTGAGGTTCCAGGCATTCAAAAACCTGCTGCGATGGCCGCCCTTATTGATACGGCCGATAAGTACGACGTTAAAGTCCACAGGGTCACCCAAACCAAGGGAATAATGCTTCTCACAGACTCTGAAATCGAAGCTATGATTAACATGGCAAAATCTTCCAAAATAGAGCTTTTTTTAAGTGTTGGACCCCGTGCAACCTATGATACAAGCGCATCTGCAAATACAAAAGAAGGTGCAAGGATCGGATACAGATTAAGAGGGTATAAAAATCTTGTATATGCCATAGAAGATGTCAAGAGGGCCGTAAATTTAGGAGTCAAAGGTATAGTCATCTATGATGAAGGTTTATTGTGGGTGCTTGGTAAAATGCGCAGTGCTGGAGAACTGCCTGAAAATGTGCATTTCAAGGTTTCTGCCCACTGTGGACACGGTAACCCTGCATCCGCAAAGCTTTTAGAAGAGATTGGGGCTGATTCTTTTAACCCTGTGCGTGACCTTCAGATACCAATGATGTCAGCCATCCGCCGGGCCATAAATATTTCCATAGACCTTCACATGGAAAATCCGAAGTCTTCAGGTGGTTTTATAAGACACTACGAAGCCCCCGAAATCATAAAGGCAGTTGCACCAGTTTACCTTAAAACAGGAGGAGCCGTGGCAGCCCATCATGGATGGGATACAACTGAGGCCCAGGCTGCAGAACGTGTGCGACAGGTTTTCCTGGTTCAAAGTATGATAGATCGTTACTATCCTGATGCAAAGATTTCAAATGTTGGTGCAAAAGATATGGCAATTCCAGAATGATAAAATTTCAAGTGATAATTATTTCCCATATATTATTTTATTTTCAATTTAAAACTTAGAAAAGAGATTAAGTGTAAAAGTAAGATTTTTATAATTGAAACTTAAAGGTATCTTAAGGGTATAATCAAAATTTAGATGAGGAATTATTAATTTAATACAAACTTATTCAATTTATCCCGGGACGTATTTTAATGGAAATAGCTCATCTCGTTAAAAATGCAGTTATCGAAGCCAGCACCACCTTCCGTGAAGACCAGCTCGATGCTTACAGACAAGCACTTAACGATGAAACCAATGAAAATACCAAGTGGGTTTTCGAACTTTTACTTGAAAATGCAGACATAGCAAAGCGTGAAAAGGTCCCACTATGCGATGACACAGGTATTCCACATATTTATATCGAGATCGGGAATGAAGTTCTGCTTCCAAGCTGCTTTTTCCAGGAGATAAGATCAGGTGTCGAAGCAGGTTTGAGGGCACTTCCAGCAAGGCCTATGGCTGTCCATGGAAATGATATTGAACGAATAGAACAGAGTAAAGGTCTTTACGATGACCCTGGTAAATTGGTGCCTGCCCCATTTTTAATGGACACTGTACCAGGTGAAGGTGTCAGGATTCATGTGCTCATGTTGGGTGGAGGTCCCGAGATCAGATCCCACACTTATAAAGTTTTCCATAAACGGGATCATAGAAAAGTATTTGGGGATGTTGTAACATGGTTGAGATCAGAGGTTCCAATGCTTGGATGCACTCCATGTATTCCTGCTATTGGCATTGGTAGAACTCATTTTGAAGCTTCATCCCTCATGCTGAAAGCAATGGCCTATGGGGATCTTAACAGACAGTCCGAAACGGAAAATTTCATAACTGAATCTTTGAACAGCTCAATGATTGGTGCTCTGGGTATTGGAGGTTCTGTAACAGCATTAGGATCATTTATTAAAGTAGGTCCTCAAAGGGCCAGTGGTGTTAGAATAGTGTGTGTCAGACCTTGCTGCTGCATGGAACCCAGAAGATCGTCTGTTTATTTACCTTCTAAAACCATGGAAGGATATTAAAGTGATTATATATGGCAACTGAAAGAAAAACTGTGGAAGAAATGCTTAAACTTAGTGCTCCAAAATGGAGAACTGCTATAACCAAAATTGAGCCAAATAAAATCATAACCAGAGGATATTCGCAGGAAGATCTAATTGGGAATATATCATTTCCTGAAATGGTTTACCTACTACTGAAAGGGGATATTCCATCTGAAAATGAATCAAAAATGCTTGAATCAGTTCTGGTTTCCTTCTGTGATCATGGTATAACACCTCCAAGCACCCAGGTCGCGAGGCTTATGGCATCCACAGGTTCTCCAATGAATTCATGCGTTTCAGGAGGAATTTTGTCCTTTGGAAAGTATCATGCAGGAGCCCTGGAAAGTTCCATGAGGGTTCTCCAGGAAGTGGTTCAGAAAGGTGTTGGAGGTCACACCGGACCTTTAAAGTCACACCACGATATCAATGCCGTTACAGAAATTCTCGTGGAAGAATTCCTTGAAAATGGTGAAAAAGTACCTGGTTTTGGACATAGATATCACACTGAAGACCCTCGGGCACGTAAGCTCATTAAACTCGCAAAAAAGTATGGATGTTCAGGAATACACACAGAATTTGCCCGTGCAATAGAAGACCGATTATACGAAATGAAAGGAATCCGAATGAATGTAGATGGAGCTAATTCAGGCATACTTTCAGACATGGGTTTTGACTGGAAGCTGGGGACGGGTATCTTCATGATTGGAAGATTACCAGCAATTGTTTCCCATGTATATGAAGAAAAAACAAGTGAATCCCCATTCAGAAAGCTCTTTGAAGTTGATGAAATACATTACAATGGTGTTGAGGAGGGGAAAATTGACATTTTAAAAAAGCTTGCGAACAAAGAATGATTATAGAATAAATAGGTATAGAAGAAATATGGGCTCGAAAATTAAATAGTAAAAGATAAATATAACTCTAAATAGAGTTTGGCATATCATGGTGATTTAAATGACAACGATATCGGAAGCTATTACTACCATTAAAAAGGCTGAAAATGACGCTGATAAGCTGATAGAAGATGCTACCCGTAAATCAACAGAAATGATAGAGGAATCTCGTTCAAAATCTGAAGAAGTTATGGGAGAAGCTAAGAAGGATGCTAATGAAAAATCAGAGTCAATTATATTTGAAGCCGAAACTAAGGCTAAAAAAGAAGCCTATCAAATATCCAACAAAACAAATGAAGAAATAGAAGTTATGAAGGGAAAAGCTACAGATATGGTCGATGAGGCCGTAGCTGTAATAGTTAAAAGCGTTTTATAGTGTGAATACAATGTTCAAACCAGCGAAAATGAATAAGCTCAAGGTAATAACCTTGGACAAGTACGCTGATTCTGCAGTGAATTCACTTCATGAAGATGGAATTGTACAAATCTACGACATCTCAGAAAGAATTCAGAATGATGCAGAATGGAAACAGATACTTAAACCCTCAAAAGCAAACCCCCATACAGGTAAAGTATCATCTCTTCTCATGAAAACCTCGGGAATCGCGGATTTCCTTGAATCCATGGAGAAGGGAAAAGGAGGCATAAAAAATACCCTAAAAGGTTTTATTAACCCACCTATAATTGAAAAGAAAGAGATAAAAGTTCTTAGTACAGAAGATCTTATTGAGAAAGCAGAATCTACAATTGCAGATGTTGAGTCCAAAACCAAATCCATTGAAGCACAGTTAAATCAGTTGGATGCTGAGAAAAGTGCATTGGACGATGCATATAAGGTTGCAGATGAACTAAAATATTTTGACGTTGATCTTGCTAATTTAGATGAATCAAAGTATACATCAATTATAACAGGTAAAATACCAGTTTCTAACCTTGAAAAGTTCAAGGAAAATGCAGCTGCTGTTACTGATGAAGTTCTTATTTTTGAAGTTCCTATTGATTCTAAAAAATCGAAAAATAAAGAGATCTCACAAACTATTATTATCATAACCTTATCAAAGTACGGTGAAGAATTCACAGGACTCCTAAGAAGACTGGAATTTGATAAATTCGATGTTTCAGGAATTTCAGGTAAACCTGAAGAAGTGATGAAAAATTCTGAAACTCGAGTTCAGGCCATAGAAACTGAAAAAGAAACTCATTTTGACGAACTTGCAGTTATTGCAGATGAATGGAAGGATAAACTTCTAATTCTTAAAGAACAGCTGGAAGTTGAAAAAGAGAGAAATGAAATATATTCTTCATTTGGTGAAACAGAACACACAATGATGTTTGAGGCCTGGGTTCCAGTAAAACGGATGAAAAAAGCCCTGGAAATAATTGACAAATCCACTGAAGGTTATTCAGTTGTTGAAGTATCGGATCCAGATGAAGAAAAAGATGATATTCCTAGTCATCTCGAAAATCCGCGCTTTGCAAAGCCTTATGAAACGTTAGTGGATATGTATTCACCTCCAAATTATAAGGAGATAGATCCAACCATTTTCGTGGCAATTATGTTCCCATTCTTCTTTGGGTACTGTCTTACCGACGCAGGTTATGGTATAATTGATGCAATTATCGGATATCTTCTCTACAGAGGACTTGGACGAAGCAACAAAACAATGCGTAATTTCGGCCTCATATTCATTGCTTGTGGTGTATGGGCATTCATACTCGGAATGGTAACCAATGGTTTCATAGGAGATTTAGTGCCAAGATTTGTTATGGGAAACACAAGTGGAATGCTTCCAACAGTTATTCCGGCATTTAACGCATTCGTACACCCTGAAAACATACTTTACATGGCTTTAATAATTGGTATACTTCATATCAACCTCGGATTAATCATGGGTGCACGTAACAACATAATAAATGGAAAAATCGGAGAAGCACTTGGTTCTCAAATTGATTGGATAATTCTAGAGTTAGCTATTGTACTTTATTTAGTCACAGGCTCAGCCATTATTGGAGGAGTTGTTGCAGTAATAGCAATTGGAATAATGATGTATTACAACGGAGTCATGGGAATCATGGACATACTGAGTTTCCTTGGAACAATACTATCTTATTCCCGTTTACTGGCACTTTGTCTTTCAACAGGTGGAATAGCAATGACAGTCAACATCCTAGCACAGTTATCCGGAAATATGATACCATACATAGGCATTATTCTGGCTCCAATAATATTCATTGGAGGACACATATTCAACCTGGCTTTCCAGAGTTTAGGTGCATTTATACATTCATTACGTTTACATTACGTCGAATTTTTCAGTCAATTTTACGAGGGTGGAAGTTCAAAATTCAAACCCTTCCAAGCTGAAAGAAAACTTACGAAAATTAGGAGGTAAATTAAATGGCAGTAGAAATAACATTAGGTACAGCTTTAGCAGCAATAGGAGCGGGAGTGGCCGTAGGATTCGCTGCATTAGGATCAGGTATAGGACAGGGAATAGCATCAGCAGGTGCTGTGGGAGCAGTAGCTGAAGATAAAAGTATGTTCGCACAAGGTATGGTATTCACTGCTATCCCAGAGACACAGGCTATATACGGTTTCTTAATATCAATCCTACTTCTAGTATTCTCAGGACTCATGGGTGGACACACACTTAGTGTAACCACAGGACTTGTGGCAATAGGTGCAGGTGCAGCAGTTGGATTTGCAGGTTTAGGATCAGGTATGGGTCAAGGTATCGCTTCATCAGCATCCGTAGGTGCAGTTGTTGAAGATAAAAGTATGTTCGCACAAGGTATGGTATTCACTGCTATCCCAGAGACACAGGCTATATACGGTTTCTTAATAGCAATCTTGCTTCTCGTATTCGGTGGAATTCTCGGAGCATAAGCATATAAGCTTAGATAAATTGGAGGATAAGTAGATGAGCTCAGGGGCAGAAAAAATAGTATCAAACATAATATCAGATGCTCAAAGTAAGGCTGATGCAACAATCCAGAAGGCCCAAGAGGAAACCACTGCAATCTTAGAAGAAGGTAAAAATAAAGCCCAAATGGAAAGTGAGAAGATCCTGGAAAACGCCGAAAAACAGGCCAACATGAAATACCAGCAGTTAATCTCAGAAGCCAAAATGAACTCCAAAAGAATGGAATTGGAGGCAAGGGAAGAAATTATCGAAGAATCTTTCAGGAAAGCTCGTGAAGAACTCAAAAAAATAGCATCAACTTCAACAGAAGAGTATATAAAATCTCTTAAAAATATGGTAAAAGAAGCTTCAGTTGAGATTGGTGGTGGGGAATTAGTTGTACTTCTTAAAGAAGAGGATGTTGCCAATATAAAAAAGGAAATAAAATCCATTGAGAACGATGTTACTGATAAAACAGGACAAAAAACAACCATAGAAATTGGAGAAAACATAAAAGCCATTGGAGGAGCAATTGTAAAAACCAAAAATGGCGAGATCGAAGTAAACAACACAATAGATGCTAGGATGCTGAGATTCAAGAAAGCTCTAAGATCAGAGGTTGCAAAGGTGCTGTTCAAATAATAGGGGGAAATTAAATGGTGGAAGATATTACTGCAATAGTAAGCACACTGGGATTTTCCTCCCCTGAAGCTTTCATAGGGCTTTTATTTCTAGTATTGGCAGTCATTGGAGCCATAGTTGTTGTTGTAACTATAAGACCAGTTCTGGAGTATTATCCATATACATCCACTAATGCAAGGATAAGGGCAAGAATAGGCAGGTTATTCAACGAAAAACAGATCTCAGAGATAGTTGAAGCAGACAATTTAGAGGAAGTTAAAAACTATCTTCGGGGTGTTCCAGCATATGCTACCTATATCGAAGAGTACAATCTTGAAAAAGCTCTTGATAGTCAACTTGCAGAAACATACGATCTGATTGCAAGGATAGCTCCAAAAGATATAAAGGACACCTTTGAAATCCTTTTATCAAAATGGGATATACGAAATTTAAAGAGTGTAATAATTGCAAAGGAAGCTGGTTTAACAGCTGAAGAAACCATGGATCTTTTAGTTCCATTCGGAACTTTAAAAGAATCACATGATAAGTTCATTGATGCAAAAGATATCACAGAAATTATCAATGCATTGGAAAGCACAGAGTATGCACAGGTACTGGAAGATGCTTTACCAGCATACCAGAAAACCAACATGATCTTACCTTTAGAAGCAGCTCTCGATAAAAATTATCTGAACAACCTTGTCAAATCTGTTGCAAACCCTGCAGATGACAACAAATCTCTGTTACAGAGTTACATAGGGACCATTGTAGATTCAACTAATTTGAAGATGATCTTAAGGGCTAAAGTTGACGGACTTAAATTTGACGATTTGGAGCCTTACATGATATCATCAGGTTACCAACTCAGGGAATGGAAATTAAAAGAACTTATGGAATCTGAAGATGTTGAGGGAATCTTAAGCAGCCTTGAAGGCACTGATTACTCCAGTGTACTTGCAACTTCAGTGCCAGAATATTCCAGCACCGGGTCAATAACACCTTTCGAATCTGCACTGGACGAAAACATTAGAAAAATCGCCAAAGGCATATCTCATAAAAAACCAATTGGAATAGGACCCATAATCGGGTTCTTGAGCCGAAAGGAAACTGAGGTAAGGAATTTGAAGATCATAGTTCGCGGGAAAACAGAACAGGGATTCTCAAATTCCATGATTAAGGAGATGTTAGTATGAGTTCACAAGTAGCAGTAATGGCTGACTCAGATACAGTAACAGGCTTCAAACTTGGAGGGGTAAAAGAAGGTTACCCAATCAAAGATATGGAAGAAGCTGAAAAAACCCTTAAAGAACTTGTAAAAAAAGATTTTTCTATTATAATAATAACAGAAAAGATCGCAGACGGAATAAGGGAAACGATAGATAAGTTCACAAAAGCAAGCACATTACCTATGATAATTGAAATACCAGATAAAACAGGCTCGATTAAGAGGGAATCTGACCCTATGAGAGAGCTTATTAAAAGAGTAATTGGGGTTGAGATGGTAAAATGATTACAGGAAATATAATAAAGATAGCAGGTCCCGTTATTGTTGCAAACGGCATGAAGGGAACGCAGATGCATGAGATGGTCAAAGTCGGTGACGACAAACTCATAGGCGAGATCATCGAACTTAAGGGCGACACAGCCACAATCCAAGTTTACGAAGAAACAGCAGGTATGAAACCTGGAGAACATATTGAAAGTACAGGAGGACCATTATCCGTTGAACTGGGTCCAGGTATATTAGGATCTATATTTGACGGAATTCAGAGGCCTCTTGAAACCATCAAAATGATAACAGGGGACTACATCAAAAGAGGTATACAGGTCCCTTCAATACCTAAAGATAAAAAATGGAGCTTCAAGCCAACAGTAAAAGTAGGTGAAGAAGTTAAAGGCGGAGATGTTATAGGAGAAGTCCAGGAAACATCCGCAATTGTCCATAAAATTATGATACCACCAAAAGTGGAAGGTGCCATAAAAAGTATCGCTGGAGAAGGAGACTACACTGTTGAAGAAGACATCGCAGAAGTTGAAACATCAACAGGATCAGTTAAAGTTCAGATGATGCAGAAATGGCCTGTAAGAGTTGGAAGACCATACAAAAAGAAACTTGACCCAGATATACCACTTGTAACCGGTCAAAGGGCACAGGATACATTTTTCCCAATTGCTAAAGGTGGAACATCAGCTATGCCAGGTCCATTCGGATCAGGTAAAACCGTTACACAGCAGCAGCTTGCAAAATGGGCTGACGCAGACATAATTGTCTACGTAGGATGTGGAGAACGTGGAAATGAGATGACAGAAGTTCTAACAGAGTTCCCCGAACTTGAAGACCCAAAAAGTGGTAAACCACTCATGGACAGAACAATACTCATTGCAAACACATCAAACATGCCTGTTGCAGCAAGGGAAGCCTGTGTTTACACTGGTATAACCATAGCAGAATACTTCCGTGATATGGGATACGATGTAGCTTTAATGGCTGACTCAACCTCACGTTGGGCTGAAGCTATGAGAGAGATCTCAGGAAGACTTGAAGAGATGCCTGGTGAAGAAGGATACCCCGCATATCTTGCATCAAGACTTGCACAGTTCTACGAGAGATCCGGAAGGATCATTACCATAGGTACAGAAGATAAAGAGTCATCAGTAACAATTGTAGGTGCAGTATCCCCTCCAGGTGGTGACCTTTCAGAACCTGTCACACAGAATACACTACGTATATCTAAAGTGTTCTGGGCACTTGATGCATCACTTGCAGATAAACGTCACTTCCCATCAATAGACTGGCTGCAGAGTTACTCACTCTACGTTGACAGTGTAGAAGACTGGTGGAACCAAGGTGTGGGTGAAGAGTGGAGAAATCACAGAGACGAAGCAATGGCACTCCTACAGAAAGAATCTGAATTACAGGAAATTGTACAGCTCGTTGGTCCAGATGCACTTCCAGACAAAGAAAGGATCACCCTTGAAACAACAAGGATGATAAGGGAAGACTTCTTACAGCAGAACGCATTCCATGAGATAGACACATACTGTCCGCCTAAAAAACAGTACGAGATGCTCAAAACCATTATCATGTTCCAGGAACATGCCACAGCTGCACTTGAGAGGGGAGCAGCATCAAGTGAAATCATAGCCGTTCCTGTAAAAGCAGATATAGGAAGGATGAAGTATATACCTGAAGCTGAATTTGATGAGAAAATCAAAGAAATTCAGGATAAAGTAATCAAACAATGCAGCGAGGTATGAAAATGAAAATAGATATCAAAACAAAGGAATACACAACAGTTTCCGAAGTTTCCGGTCCTCTCATGATTGTTGAAGGTGTTGAAGGTGTTGCCTATAACGAGATCGTTGAAATTGAAACACCCGCTGGTGAACAGAGAAGAGGTCAGGTTCTAGAGGTTAGTGAAGGTCTGGCTGTTGTGCAGATCTTTGAAGGAACAAGCGATCTGAACACATCAACCACCAAAGTTCGATTCACAGGTGAAACAGCAAAACTCGGTGTTTCCACCGACATGCTCGGAAGGATCTTTAACGGTACAGGTAAACCTATAGACGGCGGCCCAGAGATAATACCAGAAAAGGAACTGGACATCAACGGTAACCCAATGAACCCTTCAGCAAGGGAATTCCCAGCAGAATTCATAGAAACCGGTGTATCAACAATAGATGGAATGAACACCCTTGTTCGTGGACAGAAATTGCCTATATTTTCAGGTTCAGGTCTGCCACACAACGAGCTTGCAGCACAGATTGCAAGGCAGGCAAAGGTTATAGGTGAAGAGACCGAGTTTGCAGTTATATTTGCAGCTATGGGTATCACCCACGAAGAAGCAAACTATTTCATGAGGGATTTCGAACGTACTGGAGCTCTTGAAAGAGTTACAGTCTTCATGAATCTTGCAGACGACCCTGCAATTGAGAGGATCATCACACCTAAAATGGCCCTAACAACAGCAGAGTACTTTGCATTTGAAAAGAACATGCACGTGCTTGTTATACTCACTGACCTTACAAACTACTGTGAGGCTCTCAGGGAGATTTCAGCAGCAAGGGACGAGGTTCCAGGAAGACGTGGATACCCTGGTTACATGTACACTGACCTTGCAACAATGTACGAACGTGCAGGAAGGATAAGGGGTAAAGAAGGTTCAATCACACAGATGCCTATACTTGTTATGCCTCAAGACGACATAACCCACCCAATTCCTGACCTGACCGGTTACATCACAGAGGGACAGATTGTGTTAAGCAGGGACCTTTACAGGAAAGGTATATACCCACCGGTAGATGTTTTACCATCACTTTCAAGGTTGATGAGTGGTGGAATTGGTGAAGGTCAAACAAGAGAAGACCACAGCGGTGTCTCAGACCAGCTTTACTCAGCATATGCTGAGGGACGTGACCTGCGTGATTTAATGGCCGTTGTGGGTGAGGAAGCACTCACAGAAAGGGACAGGAAGTTCCTGCACTTTGCAGACGCATTTGAGAAACAGTTCATAACCCAGACTAAAGACGAAGACAGGTCCATCGAAGAAACATTAACCCTTGGTTGGGAACTTTTAAGCCTTTTACCTGAAGCTGAACTCAAACGTGTGCGTGCTGAACACATTCCTAAATACCACCCGGCATACAAATAAAACCCTTAAATCTATCTTTATTAATTTTTTTAGAAGTAAGGGAAACGAGGGATAGAATGGCTCAAGAGATGATAGAAGGAATCAATCCGACAAGGATGGAACTTCTAAAACTGAAAGATAGGGAAAAACTTGCAGTTAAAGGTCACAGCCTCCTCAAAGAGAAGAGGAATGCTTTAATCATGGAGTTTTTCAACATACTTGAACGTGTTAAAGGTTCAAGAGAAAATGTTGAAGAAAAACTTAAGGAGGCCTACAAGGATCTGGCAACTGCCCAGATAGTAATGGGAGATCTTGCTGTCCGTAAAGCTTCAATGGCTGTTAAAGAATCAGTTGAAGTTGACATTGACTCTCGAAGTATAATGGGTGTTGTTGTACCAGTAATAGAATCCAAAACCACCAAAACAAGGACCATGGTTGACAGAGGATACGGTTTCGTTGACACCTCTGTAAAACTTGATGAAGCAGCCAAAAAATTCGAAGAATCCATTGAACTCATAATCGAACTTGGAGAAATAGAAAAAACAATAATACTCCTAGCAAACGAGATAGAATCAACAAAAAGACGTGTTAACGCCCTTGAACATATAATCATTCCAAGGATTGAAAACACCGTCAAATACATTGAGATGAGGCTCGAAGAGATGGAAAGAGAGAATTTCGTAAGGTTGAAAATGATCAAAAAAACCATGGAGATGGATTAATGGTCAGGATAGTAACCAGACTGGGAAAAATAAGGAAGGAAGTGGAAGATCTTGAAACAGCTAAGGTTGATTTCAAAATTGGAACTATTGTGGGAAAACTGAGAGCTATAATAGCTGAGGAAGAGATAGACTTTAAAGAGGGTGATGCTAAACCCCTTAAGATCAAGAATATCAAGATTCCTGCAAACCACATATGCTTCCTTTACGCCTATGCAGAAAACAGGTACGGCCACACAATAGCTGTAGGTGAAGAAACACCATTACCCATTAGTATGGATAGAAATGTGGACCATGCAACATTCGTTGCAGCTTTAGACGGTAGTATAAAAAAAGATGATTTAATTGGAGTACTGATACTTCTACCAATGGAACTTATGAGGTAATATCAGCTTCCATTTTCTTTATCTTTTATTTTAAATCCTATTTTAAATCTTATAATTATTTAAAATCCATTATTTAGAATTTATCAAATTTTTTTTCTTTCAATGATCCCTAAAAATCAAATAAACTAGTAAATTTGTTTGATCTAATCCTTTTTGATATACATCGTTTTATCTAATTTTGTTCAAGTTTCAAGTAAATTCAATAATAAATCATAAAAATATACAAAATTTTCAAATTTGGAAGTTTAATTGGAGTTTAATTTTTTAAATTTTAATTTAAAATTGTCGTTTTATCAAAGTTATCCCAATTTTTCCTTAATAAAATCGTTCATAGAGCCCTTTATATTGTCTAACTGACCCATAAGATCGTCTATCATACATTTAATTTCAGAGTAAGATTCAATTTCACCTTGATTATCTGTATCCTGACGTTTCAACGCTTTTATCCGTCGAGATTTGTTTGAACCTCTGAAAACACCGATTATTCCCGAATTCTGTTGCTGGTATTTGTCCATGATCATCCTCTTCTTTTTGAGGTGATCTGATTCAATGGATCGCATATCCACAATAACGCTCTTTTTAAGCTGAATTAATGCCTCTTCTTTCTCATTTAACTCAGCCAGAAGACGCCTTGAATCCGCAATGGACGATACTTCTATATCAATGTCCGCTATTTCAACAAGTATATCATGATAATCCTTGACACTCATTTGTTACACCTTCACTATAAATCGTGAAATAATAATTAAACTATTATTAAAGGAGTTATCCTTAAGATTAAATCCCTTAAGATTAAATCTTTAATTTTTTATAATAAAATTTTATATAAGGTTATAAAGATTAAATGATCTAAAAAAAAGTTTTTAGGGCTTATTTGCATTCCTTAAAGTATTTACTTTCATTGAAAATTCATGTTACCCTAATTTTAACAAATCAACTTGGGCATTAAAAAAAATTTACCCGCTTATTCACCATTTAACTTCAACAACAACATTAATCATACCATCTTTAACTTCACAACGCGTTTTAATATCTTCATTATTTGAATCCATATTCCTTAACTTGTACATAACGTTTGCAAGTGAGATTGTGTTGAAGACCCCCATCTTATTAGCAGGTTTTGATGATATTAAAAGTATGTTTACAACCCCCTCTTCTATTGAGACATTGTAATTTATACCGTTGATGTAAATCGTGTCAGAAAGTCGGAGCAAAAGTTTTATATGTTTTATTGGAAGTCCACTTTTACTTATAATCCTTTTTATTTTATCGTTTTCCCTGCATTGTTCCACATCGATATCCATCTTTATCACCACCTTTTTCTTGTATACATCTCTTTTATTCAATGAGTTGTATACATATTCCGTCAAGTTACAAGTTTGATCTATAAATCAAAAAGTACTATATCACACAAGACAGATAAGTTTAACAAATGACAGGTGATTTCAACCGAGCCGATAAACTGGTAAAAAAACATATCTTGAGTCTTAACAGACACATTCCAAGGCAGAGAAAAACCCTGGAAGAATTACTTAAAGAAGATAGACCCCATGTTGTGGGTGCAGATGGCACAAGGCACAGGTTCAAAACCGCTGAACTTGAGAGACTCGCAGATATAATACCTGAATCAGAACATCATCTCCTAAAACTTCCAATTTACATAGAAATCGAGTCCGCAACATCAGGAGCCATGATAACCGGCAGGATCGAGACAAAAATAGTATGCAAAATCCTTGAGATAGAACCATGTTCCGGGGAGATTTTCATTTACAGACCAGATATAAAAACCTTAAGAAAAGAATTTCCAACAGCAACCCAATATATATTCCTTGTGAGGTAAACAAATGACGCAAGACCCCTTTGAAGATCTAATAAAAGACCCTGACAAACGTGCAAAATTATTCGTGTACCTTACAATTGCAATGATAATATCGACATTCTTGATAGCAATCGGGACAATAATATTTATTCTGCATGTTCTAAAGATAATTTAAGTAGGTTTAATCCATTTTCATTTTATTTTCTACATGAAATTTACTACATGAAATCTTTAAATAACTTTCATAAAATCAGGATAGAAGGATATTGATAGAGTTTTAAAAAGAGTTTGGTTATAAACTACGATAACTAACTTTTCATTAAATGGACTTTTATTACTCTTTAAAAAAGCCTTTATTCTTCTTTAAAAACTAAACATTTCATAATGAAAAACTTCTAAGCGCCTTGTAAACCTTTCCAACAATCATTTTGGCAGAATAAACTGCATCTTCAAGAACTTTATTTGATGTCACAACAGTTGCAACAGGCTCACCTTTTTCTATTATGACGTTTTTGTGGGGAATATCGTAAACTCCCTCAAAATCAAGGTTTCCAACAATGGAGCGCTCCTTTGCAAACACTATCATTTTTACAGCGAACTTTTTAGGGGTGGATACCTCCAAAAGTTCTCCCTGACACGCTTTTATATGGGCTTCAACCATGTTTATGCCCAGAGCTGCCTCAGCACATTCAAATGTTCCTTGAAAACGTGGGTTGACCTCAATAACATAAATATCGTCTCCACTGCGGATCATATCCACTCCATTTGATCCAACAAGATTTAAAGAGTTTACAACACCCTCTGCAATTTCAGAAGTTCCTAAATCATCAGTTGAAGGCGCGATATTTCCACAGTAGCCGTAGGGTTCAATCTGGCCTAATCCTCTGCCAATTATTTGCCTACTTGTTAAAATTGTTCGGGCTTCATGCCCACCTGATAGTACTGAAGCACTGAGACTTTCACCTTCCACAATTTCCTGAAGGATAGCTTCATTTAATGGGAAAGTTATATCTCTATCTTCAAGATTTCTTATGCCTATTCCTCCGGATCCTGAAAGTGGTTTCAGGAGGAATTTTTTATCCTTAAATTCAGATGCAATTTCATATGCTTCATTTAAATCGTGAACAATATGGGTTTCTGGAAGTTTGAATTTCCCTTCAAGTTTCTTGTAAAGTTTGTATTTATCTTCAACACTCCCAACATCCTTATTTCCAATTATCTTATTTTTTGGGAAGTTTTCAGGTGATGCTCCAGATGTACATATTATAAAATCAGTTTCAGTTATAAAGTCCTTTGCGAGATCTCTTAAAGCAACTGAATTAAATCCCTGTACAAATCTACCACAGGACTTGTAGGGTTTTTGGGATAAAACACAGTTTCTGTAATCAGAACACTGCATTAAATCCTTTGTACAGAAGTAGTCAACAGAATAAACAGTATATCCAAGTTTTTTTAAAGAACAAGCTACGGGTCTTGTGTTTGCACCTACAACAAGCGCTTTTTCCATGAAATTACCTTTATAACATTGATATATAAAATTTGAGGAAATAGAAATTTTAGTCATAATTTAATTTGAGATATAAATTTAGCAGTCCCGAGCGGAGTCGAACCGCCGTCTCCGGCTCCAAAGGCCAGAAGGATTGCCACTACCCCACGGGACTAAAACTAAAAAAGACCGCACTGCGGTAATCTGTTTTTTGTACAGATGTCATATTTAAGTGTATCGACGTGATTTTATCCTAAAAATCCATTTTCTTATCACACAAATTATTAAACCTGCATCTCCTGCACTTATTGGGATTTTTGGTGGGAATAAATTCTATATTTCCCAGTAAAAGTTCATGAACACGGTTTATAAGATTTATTGTGTTTTTCTCAGCTGCATCATCAAAGTAAGCGGACCAGTAAACATTATCCGTACCTCTCTGGCGCAGAGCCCCTATTATCTTTCTACCATCGTCAACCATGTCTTTGAAGGCCAGACAGTAGCCGTAAACCTGGTTGATGCTGGAGTAGTAGGGCACTGTTCCAGGTTTGTCATCGATGATTACAAATTCATCAGGGGTCATCCACACTTCGTCTATGAACCCACGAATACCATAATGTGCAGAGAGGACTGGAAGTTCCCTTGAAAGGATCTCTGCACTTTGTGATGTTTCCAGCATCTCTTCAAATGTTGCAGGTTCTGCCCCTTCCCTGAAATTCGCCTCCAATGTGGCGTGTTCTGTTGTACCTTTAACCATGGCCCGGGTTGGTTTCACTTCAATGCCCTTGACGTTTTCAAGGTAAATACCGTATTCACAGAAGCCCTGCTTGTTGAGCCAGCTTATGGGAAAGTTGTTTTTGTTTTCGATTATCTTAACCTGGGATATATTTGGGTGTGGAATGGATTTGCTGCCCTTTTTCATATTATTATCCCCTAAATGGACATATTTTGAATTAAACTTATATTCGTCATACATTTATATGTTACAGTTAGAGTCAATAAAATAAAATCATTGTGCAAGAGTGTATGATAAATAAACTAAAACTATTAATTTAAAATAAAAAGTTTGATCCATGCAGATTCATAAAAAAAACTGGTTTTGAAACATCAAAGTTGTATCTTTATTCTGCTGATCTTTATTTCGTAACAATAACCCTAATTCATTCCTTTAACTCTTATTTACCCTCTTCATCCTGTTCTTTTTTGCCGCTGTTCCCTAAACGACTTTTTAAAGTGGACCAGATATCTTTATCCTTCTGCATGTTGAGTTCATCTTCCAGGATCTTGCTCTTTTCAACTTCAAGGTCATGTTCCTTCTTCAAAAGATAGTACTTGGTCTTTTTATCTTCAAGCTGCCTTGAAAGTTCGTTATTTTTTTCTTCCAGGGTTTTGATCCGTTCATCCTCAAGCCGCAGCTTCTTATTGGTTTTAGCATTTTTAGAGACAGCAGCCTTGTAGGATTTTGACAGTTCGTTGTGTTTCCACTCAAGTTCTGCAAGCTCCTTTTCATAATCCTCCATACTGTTTCGATATCCCTTAAGATTATCCAGGTAGGCACCCAGTTCAGACACTTCTTCTCCCACTAATTCACTGAACTGTTTTTTGGGTATTATGAAAACTTCTTCGCTACACTCCATATCATCAGACTTTTTTAGAGGTATAAGATACTGATTGTACTCATAGATCTTAGTTCTACCCCCAACCGTCTTTTTGGTCCTTTTTTTATAGCATTTAACAGCCGATTTTATTACCTTTACCATCAACACTACTCCAATTACAATTCACAGCCATAATAAGTTATTTAATCTTTACTAACACTATTAAGATCAATCCTTTTATAATTAACTTCTTTATATCTTTTTTACAAATTCTAATGTAGAACACATTATATTTGGAGGGTTTACTTTTATCTTTTTTGATTTTAATTGTGTAAAGCCGACGTTAATGATCTACCTTACTTATCATTAATATCAACATCTCAAAACTGAAAAATATTTTCTAAAAGAGTTTTTGAAGTCTCTTGATTTTTGAATATTTCTAGAAAGGAATTAAAAAAATACTGTAAGTGAAAAAAGTTAAAAAACTAGAAACTTCTTAAATAAGAGAAGAAAATTTCATAAATTCCAGACCCAATATTAAAGCTATGGTTACACCTATAAAGATAAAATCTCTTGACTCAAGCTTTTTGCTTGCACTGTAGATTTCTGATTGTTCCGAGTAACCCCTACTTAGCATGCTGAAGTAAGCTGTTTCTCCCTTTTCAAATGCGCGCAAGAACATCATAGCTATTGTGTAAGCTACCTGTTTTACTCTCCACAAGTACGCTGTTTTCCTGTTAAATATGTCAAAATTTCTACTTTTTTGAGCATTTCTTATCCTTTCAAGTTCATCGTAGAACATGAATAGGTACCGGATAAAAAGGCTGAATATCATTGCTAAATCCCGGGGCATTCCCAGTTTCTTAAAAGAATCAACAACTTCTTGCATTGGACTTAAAGATGATAAGAGCACTATACAGGTCAATGAAACAACCAACCTAGACATCAACAAAATTCCAAATGTAAGTCCTTGTGATGTAACACTTATTCCTAAAGGTAAAGTATAAATGATCGTACCTGGATGTATGAATGGCTGAAATACAGCTATTGCCCCACCGAACGGTAGTATCAACAATATTTTCATAAAGGAATCTTTAAGAGAAAGATGTGATACTGATATGAGTGCTGTTAAATAGATCTCCATGAGAGCCAGAACGATCAGATCTGTAGTATAAACAGCGTATACTATAAGAGCTATCAAAATCACCAACTTAACCCTACCATCCAAGGCATGAAGAACACTGTTCTTTTGGGTTATTTTTTCAAGTTCGATGATCGATCCTATTCCACTCATATTTTTCCTCTTTTAGTTATTATTTCTAAAAAAAATAAAAATTGAAAGATTATTTAGATTTTTCAATGGGTTTCCTTCTTTTAAGTACTACAGAAACAAAGTACCCCAGTCCAAGTGCAACTAAAACTCCGACAATTAAAGCAACTACTCCTGATAAAGGACCGTCGCCTAATACGGGTATAACATAATCCTTGAAAGGTGCTTCATAACTTCCAGACTCACTGGTCGTAGATATTTGTTCTGCAGACTTTTCCAATCCATCCGGATTACCTGAAGCTATGAAAGGCGCAAGAACGGCAATAATCCCACAAACTATTAAACCCACAACGATTAATTTTTTGTCTTTAGGAGTCATTTTGCTTTCACCTCAGTAAGGTCCGGTTCTGGTTCTACATCAACTGTTTTTTTCTTGGTGTTCCAAGCTAATAGATCTGGCCGCAGTTGTTCAAGAGCAAGTATCACCACCACAGTTAAGACGCCCTCTATTACACCAATCACAGAGTGATAAAGACCCATGAACATCAATCCTAATCCTAATGGGAATGTTCCAGCCAACCACATTTCTACTGCAACCGCTTCAGCGGCTATAAATATGGATAACCATGATGCTATGAATATTGAAGCTATTTTAGCTTTATTTTCAGAAACTATTTTTCCCAGTGGTTTTCTGAGAGCTTTAAATGAGTAAAGTCCCACACATCCACCTATAATTCCCATATTCAATACATTGGCACCCCAAGCTGTTACTCCCCCATCTCCAAAAACCAAAGCCTGAACAAGTAACACCAATGCAAATATTATAACCGCTGATTCAGGAGCCATAAATATAATAGCTACCAACGCTCCACCTACCATATGTCCACTTGTTCCCCATGGTATAGGGACGTTCATAGACATTATGGCAAATATACCTGCGGCTAAAACTGCCATTAAAGGAACTCTCTTTTCATCAAGATTTTTTCTAGCCCACCGCATAGAAAAGTACAATGCCACAAAGGTTATAACCATATATATGGGCCATTGCCAAGATAAAAATCCATCTGGTATATGCATTATTCATCCTCCTTTTATTTTTATAGAAAACAAAAGCTTATAAATGTTTCATATGGTATTACTCAACCTTTATTTTAGAGGGTTAATGTAATACTCACTCAAAGCATTTTTTAAAGCTTTTTAGCCTCATAAAGAGGTTACTGAACTTTTATAATATAAATGTTTCTATAGGTATTACTATTTTTAGATTTCAAAGAATAAAAATAATACATAACTTATTACTAAAACCCAAATTTAAGGAATAAAGGTAATAAATCCCGTAGATAACAAGTTCCTTGTATATAATGAAATGATTTAATGAAACCATTTTACAGAAATTTTAAATTCATTTCATATACCTTTTTTTTATTCCAATTTATCTATAAACTAAATTAAAATGAGTAAACACACAGAACACTTAAACCTCTAAAATATAAAAAAATTAGAATATAAACTTATATTGGCTTAATCTAACATTATTAAACCGACCTTCCTACCAGGACAACTTCAAACTCATCCATATCCACACTTCCTATTGTACGCAAACATTCCTCGCCATGCATCTTTTTGAGCTCATCCGGACTTATACCACTGGTTTCTTCAAGACCTCTGAGGAAATATTTGAAATCAGGACCTAATTCTTCCCTTATTCTGTAACCCCTCCCAAGACACATAAGGTCTTGCTGGTCGAATTGGGATGTTAAATCCTTTATTTTAGCCTGTAAAACTTTTGTGGGATATTTATAAGATCCCATCTCCAATGCAACTACAATGTGCAACGGGATTTCCAGTTCCCTTGCAAGTTCAGCCTGTGTTTTTCCTGTGTTTTTCCTGTAGCCCAAAACTAAATACTTTAACCCATCTTCCATGGTTTCTGCCTCCTTAAAAATTTAATTAACTCATAATTTTTAATATTTTTAAATTAAGTTCTATTGTTAGGAATGAGTATATACAGGGCATCATCGGATACATTTGAGCGAATGATTCAGATATGCCCCATATATACTTTAATTTACGTAGGGATCCAACTAAATTTTGCTTATTGGATCCCCTCGTCTACACCAAGGAGGAAATGGTTTGGTGAAATTAATAATTAATAAAATTCTTTCAAATTCATTTAATTCACATTACTTAAACTGTTTTTCTTCCTAACATTCAATACTTGGTCTTTTTAATATTTAATACTTTCTAATTAATTTTTATTATTACTTTTGGCCCAAAATTCAGGTCCTTTGTAATACCAAATATGTTTTTAATACTATTTTAAAATTAGGACTGTATTTTAGTACCAACACATGAAAACAGATTAATATTTCATAGTTTAAAAAAAGTTTAGGGAAAGATATCTAATCTTTCCATGTGCTTGTTTTTCTGAAATTAAGGTGTAATTATTTGAATAAATCCTTTGGCATTAACGTTGACAATTAAAATGCCTTTTACTTGTGTATTATTAAAAGTAAAGTTTTCGGATAAGGGATTGGTTTCATTCGCTAAATTAATAGTTTTCTGGACAACGACGCTTTTGTTATAACCTGCTATAAAGTCTGTATTGTTTCCATTTATGGCAACAGTCACTGGAACAGTATTTAAAAGGTATATATTCACATATGATGTATTCAAATTAGGGTTAAGTTTCGTCAAATTTTCGCATTGAACCTTAATGCTACTTGTTCCATTAGGTACTGTGATATTTTGTGCACCTATGTAGTTTGGAAATTGGCCCGATAGATTGTATTGATATAATATAATATATTTTCGTTGTTTATACAACCTGATGCAAAAACAACAATCAATATGGATATTGCTCCTATAATCATTATTCCAGCTTTCAAAGAATCTCTCCTTATTATTAAAAGATTCACTTATATTACGCTTATAATTCTATAAAAAAATTGATATATATTTTTTGATAATAATCTTCTTAAAAAAACATAAAGTAACACCAAAAATAACTGTACATCTACAATAATGCAAAGTCGGAATTTCATTTTGTTTAAATAGAAAAAGTCCCAATTCCCTTTTTTATTTAGAAAGCTTTCTATTTTATAATTCAAAATAAATAGTTATTTACATTTTAAAATAAATATATTTATTATAGTATGATAAAAATTAGGGGATTAAAATCAAAGGAGGTGAAAAAATGGAACCTGCAAAAATGAGCGGTAGCGCGATGTTAGTGCTCGGTATTATTATCGCAATTGTCATCGTCTTACTTCCCTCCTTTATATACATTTATGCATGGTTAGCTGCAATATTGCTGATCATTGGTGGCCTTTTTACAATGTTGGCTGGGGGCTAATTTTAAACCTTGAGAACTTAATCTTTTTATTTTTTTTAAGTGTTTTAGTAAACAAGTTACCTCAAGATTTTCATAAATGTTTTGAACATAAAAAAACCCCTCTTCATAGTATGTATAATTTTTTTCTTCGTTATAGTTCAGTTAAACGAAATAAGTTTACAGATTTTGAAAATAAATTTTTTAAAGATCCTAATCTGACCTTTATGGTTAATGATAATTGAACAGTTTTTAGGGTTATGTTTTGTAATTGGTTTTATGTGATTATATTAATACTAATTAAAGTATATTTATTATTTGAGTATGTTTACATGTATAAATCTGTTCAATATGGATTTGTTTTTTGGTAGGATAGCTTTTTTAATTTTAGAATATGATTATTCACTATAATTGTCCTTATTTACGGTCATTGAACCGAAAGTTTTATATTTCGTAATGTATTACCTTGATCTTGGATATGAAATAATGTATTAAAATTGAACACCGTAGTTTACATAAAAAAACCGCCAATAGCTAGTACTTTCACAAATCTTCACAAATACTTTTTAATTATCCTTTTTTGTGAATTTTGGAAAGTTTTTACTAATTTTCATTTATAAGTCAATTTAATATCCAATTATTTCATCTCCGGAAATACAATAAAGGAGGTAAAAAAGCAATGAAAACAGGAAAAAATAAACAATTACTCCCCCAGATTTCATTAATACTCCTGAGCGTTGTAGTCCTATTCTCTTTTGGCGTTAACGCTGCAGCTGCAGCAGACCAATCCCAAATTTACGTCAGCACCCAGGGAAACAATAGCTGGGACGGACAAAGTGCCACATGGAACGGCGATATGAGTGGACCCAAAGCCACAATAACCAACGCTACAAGCACTGTTGCAACAAATGGAACAGTTTACATAGCAAATGGAACCTACTACGAATCTGGAATAAATATCAACACCAACATGACAATTATAGGGGAAAACCAACAGAACACCATAATCAACGGAACACAAAGCGGAAACTCAATATTCATCATTGCATCCGGATTGAACGTCACTATCAACAATTTAACACTCACACAAGGCCAAAGCAATAATGGTGGTGCAATCTACAACAATGGAACTTTAACTATAGCCAACAGCACATTCAACAACAACAACGCAACAGAGTTTGGTGGAGCCATCTGCAACCAGGGTGGAACTTTAACGGTGACCAACAGCACACTCAATAAAAACACCGCACAGCTTGGCGGAGCTATCTGCAGTAGGTATGGTAACGTAACTCTTACAAGTAACATATTCAACAACAACATCGCGCAGCTTGGCGGTGGAGCCATCTGCAACTATGAAGGTAACTTAACAGTGGCCAACAGTACACTCAGTAACAACACCGCAAATTTAACTGGTGGAGCCATCATGAATTTTGGAAATTTAACGGTAACTAACAACACATTTACAGGCAACACCGCACAGACTGATTGTGGTGGAGCCATCTGCAACGGGGATGGTAACATAACTCTCACAGACAACACATTTACAGGCAACACCGCACAAAATGGTGGTGGAGCCATTTACATTGCAGAGGGTAACATAACTGTCACAAATAATACATTTAACAGTAACACCGCATCAGGTGGTGGAGCTATCTGGAATTATGGTACATTAAATGTGACTACTAGTAACTTCAACAACAACACCGCAGAAAATGGTGGAGCCATATTCAATTGTGGTGGTATACATGTGACAAGTAGTACATTCAAGAACAACACCGCAACTGACACAACAACAATTTATGGAAGTGGTGGAGCCATCTGGAATTATGGTGGTGATTCTACTTCCAGAGTTGTTAATTTCAACTGGATTGTTGGAAATAGTCCGAACAACAGTGAAATCTACAGTACAAATGGAACAATAGACGCTACGCTTAACTGGTGGGGTTCAAATGTTCCATCAGGTTTCGTGGCAGGTAATGTTACTGTCACACCTTGGTTAGTTTTGAATGTCACAGTGGATCCTATTACTATATTGAATGGTGGTAATTCAACTGTAACAGTGGATTTGCAGCATGATTCTAATGGAACTTATCATGATCCTAATGAGGGTCATGTGCCGGATGGTATACCAGTAACTTTCACAGGAACTCTCGGAAATCTTAACCAACCATCCACCACACTACTTAATGGCCAAGCAACATCATTATTCACAGCAAAAAGTGCAGTTACAGCTAAAGCTAGTATCACAGCAACAATCGATAACTACTCAGCTTCAACCCCGATCACAGTGAATTCGAGATCACCACCTACAGTAACTGTAGTTGACCCTGCAAATGGTGCAGTGAATGTGGCCATTAATAAGGTGATTAGAGTTACCTTTAATGAATCGATCATAAAAGGTACTGGTTGGATAGAGCTTGTAACTAGTAATGGTTCGGTTGTACCAAGTACATGGTCTATAAGTGGTAATGTGTTGACTGTAAATGTTAACAGCACTTTAACTCATGGAATTAAATATATGGTGCTTATCCATACAGGCAGTGTAACAGATCTAGCTGGTAACATTGTGGCTGGTTATGTGTCCCGTTTCACCACGAGCACTGATGTTACTGTACCTGCTGTTAGAAGTGTGGATCCTGCAAACAACGCTGTGAACGTAGCTGCAAATAAAGTGATTAAAGTCACATTTAAAGAAACAGTCAAAACAGGCACAGGTTGGATCGAGCTTGTAAATAATAATGGTACGATTGTACCAAGTACATGGTCTATCAATGGTAATATATTGACCGTAACACCCAACAGTACCTTAACTAAAGGAACTAAATATCTTTTGCTCGTTCATACAGGCAGTGTAACAGATCTAGCCGGTAACAACGTGAAAAGTTACGTATCCCGTTTCACTGTGGACACCGTTGCACCTACCGTGAAAGTTGTGGATCCTGCAAACAATGCTGTGAGCGTGGCAGTGAATAAGGTGATTAAGGTCACTTTCAGTGAATCAATCAAAGCAGGTACTGGTTGGATAGAACTCCAAAACAGTAATGGCACGGTTGTACCAAGTACATGGTCTATCAATGGTAATATATTGACCGTAACACCCAACAGTACCCTAACTAAAGGAACTAAATATCTTTTGCTCGTTCATACAGGCAGTGTAACGGATCTAGCCGGTAACAACATGAAAGGTTACGTATCCAGATTCACAACAGTTAGCCAATCAACCTCAATAATTCTAGGCAGTACAAGTTATGGTTACGTAGAAAAAGAGGTTTATGGAAATCAAAGTTCTAACCAGACTGTAGTTATTATAGTAGGCGTGCATCCAATGGAAAGTGGAATGCATACTGCAGTTTTTAATGCTTTAACAAGCAAGTCATCTAATCTCAGTAAAAGATACGTTATTTACAGGGTTCATGTAACTAAAGATGCCAGTGATTACAGTAAAGGCAGAATGAACGGACAATTATTGGCTCAAAAATTCGTAGTCCCTGATGTTTCCAGTGAAAATCCTATATTAGTTGTAGATGTCCACGAAGATCATTATAAATCAAGTGGTTATGCTTATTGTCGGTTTTTATATCCTATTTCAAGTGACGATAAAACCTTAAGCTATGCTAAAAAGATAACCGGTGCAATGTCGTTTTTAACGATATACAGCCCCCCAAATCCTACAAGTACACAATACGTTACGGTGCCTATTGCAAATAAAGGGATACCTACGCTGATCTATGAAACTTACGCATATGATTCATTGACCAAAAAAGCATCCGATGCAAACGCTTTTATTAACGCATTAGACAGGTTGTAGATACATTCATTACATCAGTTAAACTTTAGTCCTACAGGAGGATTTATTCTGCCCCTCAAAATGTATTTCTGGCTGCAAATGTCCTAAAAAACATTAAATCTTCATTTTTCTTTTTTTAATGGTGTTGAAATTTATTTGAATTTTCATAAATTGAAATGCATTAAGTCTAATATTTCCTTTAAATAGAATCAATAATCTATATTATAATTGAATATTTCAAAATAAGCTTAAATAATGGCCAATTTTCAATAATATTTAACAAGAATATGTTGATTATTATAAATTCCTATTTCTATTAAAATTTTGAGGATAAACTTCACAAACATCTTGTATTCATATTAAAACTATAATTTATATTTCGATTTTCCATTCTCTCCATTCAAAGTTAATTAACGAAACAAATGAATTAGAACTAAGATTAAAAAAGGAATATCTAAGAACTTAATATATAATTAAACAGAATTTACACAGTTTATTAAAATAACTTTATAATCAAATTTTTATGAGAAGTAAATTTGCTTCTAAAACCTGTTGGGGTGATGAGTACATGTTATACAGAAAATTGGGATCAACAAAGGAAGAAGTTTCAATACTAGGTTTTGGATGTATGCGACTTCCAGTTTTGGATGATAAACCAGATAAAATTGATAATAAATTAGCCACTTCCATGATTCACTATGCCATTGATAATGGCGTGAATTATATTGATACAGCCTATCCTTACCATGGTAATTCACTTTCTGAAGGTGGGATGAGCGAAGTCTTTCTTGGGGAAGCACTCAAGGGAGGTTACAGAGAAAAGGTAACCCTTGCAACAAAACTGCCAAGCTGGATTATAGAAGACAAGAAAGACTTTGAATTTTATTTAAATCAACAGTTGGACAGACTTCAAACAGATAAAATAGATTTTTACCTTTTACATACCCTAAACAGGACTTACTGGCCTAAACTTGAGAATTTAGGGGTAACTGACTTTTTAGATGCTGCCATTGCAGACGAGAAGATAAAATATACTGGTTTTTCTTTTCATGACGATTTTGAGGTTTTACCTGAAATTATCAGCGCTTACAATTGGGATGTCTGCCAGCTCCAGTACAATTACATGGACAAAAACTATCAGGCAGGGATAGACGGTCTCAGATATGCTTCAGATCAGGGATTAGGGGTGGTGGTGATGGAACCTCTCAAAGGCGGTGTTCTTGCCAATAACGTACCTCTTGAAGTTCAATCCATCTGGGATATGGCAGAAATAAAAAGAACACCTGTTGAATGGGCTTTCAGATACCTCTGGGATGACCCTCAAATTGATGTGGTACTCAGTGGGATGTCCAGCATAGAGCAAGTCGTAGAAAACATTAAAATTGCAGATGAAGGACATCCTAACTCTTTAACCTTTGATGAAAAGGACCTTATAAGAGAGGCAAAGTACGAGTACAGACAAAGAATTAAGGTTGGATGCACAGGCTGCGGTTACTGCATGCCCTGCCCCTCAGGCGTGGACATACCTCATGTTTTAAATCAACTGAATCATTTTTACATGTTCGATGATCCATCCGGAGCCAGGTCTCATTATTATGGCATCTTAAAAGAATCGGAAAGAGCCATTAACTGCACAGAATGTGGTGAATGTGAAAAACAATGCCCTCAGGGAGTTTCCATAATAAAAAGTCTTAAAGAAGTGGTTGAAAAATTTGGCAGTTGAATCTTAAAGCGAATTAAAAAAAAAATAAAAAAGGGGAAACTCAGAAGGACAATGTTGCGTATGTACCATATATCTTTGCTGTTGCTGTGTTCCAGTTATTTATAACTCCAAATGTGTTTCTGTAGCTTATAGCATCTGCTGCGTACCATTTTCCATCGACATATATCTGCGCCCACACATGACCATACCAACTACCACTTGAAAACTTACAGTAACCATGCACGTAACGTGCTGGAATGCCTGCAGCCCTTTCAAGCGCTATCAATAAATGGGTTGTGTCAACACAGTTTCCTGTTTTAGCATTCAACGTTCCAACTGCACCATATTTAGTGTTGTAGTAGAAGGAATAATCAATGTTATTCCTCACCCAGTTGAATATTGCCATTGCCTTAGCATACGTAGTAGTTGCACCAGCATTAGCAATAATAGACTTAGACAACGCTATTATCTGAGCATTAGTAGACTGACAATTCTTAGTCTCTTGAAGATAAGGAAGTAAAGCTGCTGGTATTGTTGAGGTTGATTGGCTAACTGTTGTGAATCTGGATACGTAACCTGCTACATTGTTCCCTGCTAAATCCGTCACACTACCCGTGTGAATAAGCAGAAGATACTTAACCCCACTACTGAGGGTACTATTTGGCGCTACAGTCAACACATTACCACTTACAGACCATGTTATAGGTATCAGCGTTCCATTACTGTTTTGAAGCTCGATCCAGCCAGTACCTGCTTTGATTGTTTCACTGAAAGTGACTTTAATCACTTTATTTACAGCAACGTTCACTGCGTTGTTTGTAGGATCCACAGTTTTCACTGTAGGTGAAACAGTGTCAACAGTGAAGTGAGACACATAACCTGCTACATTATTACCAGCTAGATCAGTCACACTACCTGTATGGATAAGTAAAAGATACTTAACTCCTTTACTTAGGGTATTGCTAGCTGTTACAGTCAATACATTGCCATTGGTAGACCAAGTACTAGGTACAACTGTACCATCACTAGTTACAAGTTCTATCCAGCCAGTACCTGCTTTGATTGTTTCACTGAAAGTGACATTGATTACAGTATCCACTGCGTTGTTCACAGAATATACAGCTTTCACTGTAGGTGCAGCAGTGTCAGCAGTGAAGCGGGACACATATCCTGCAACTTTGTTGCCTGCTAGATCAGTCACACTACCCGTGTGAATAAGCAGAAGATACTTAACTCCTTTACTTAGGGTATTGCTAGCTGTTACAGTCAATACATTGCCATTGGTAGACCAGGTACTTGGTACGCTTGTACCATTACTAGTTACAAGTTCTATCCAGCCAGTACCTGCTTTAATTGCTTCACTGAATGTGACATTAATCACCTTATCAGCTGCAACGTTCACTGCGTTGTTTGCAGGATCCACAGTTTTCACTGTAGGTGCAGTACTATCCGTGCTGGTGGTGAAACGAGACACATAACCAGCAATATTGTTACCAGCCAGATCCGTCACACTACCCGTATGAATAAGCAGAAGATACTTAACCCCATAACTTAAAACACTGCTGGGCGTCACTGTCAATGTACTACCACTGATAGACCAACTACTAGGCATAACCGTGCCACTACTAGTTACAAGCTCTATCCAACCGGTACCATTTTGTATGGGTTTGCTGAATGTGACTGTGATTACTTTATCCACTGCAATGCTCACAGCGTTGTTGACAGGATCTACTGCTGTCACCGTTAGCTTGGCAACCTCATTATAAAAGTTCTCATCAATCAGCCCGTATCTGAACAAAGCATAACCTGATGAACCATTACCAATGGCAACTTGTGTGTCATTTATAAGCTCACTGGCTGATAAAGGCGTAGTATCAGTGTCGTTTTTGTAGGTTTGAAGACCCGTCACAACAGGCGTTCCATTTGCATGAGCTACAATATAAGCAGTGGTTGTACCTACCCAAGCACTAGTCGCATTGTAGTTCCCTTTATAGACCATTGCAACCATGAAATCAAGATACTGCGCAAGCGCACTGTAATCCTGCCCATAATACTTAGCATTCACAGATCCTTCAGGCATAACAGCCGCAGAAACAGCCACATCTTGTTTTATAGCCTTCACAGCACTATAAACCCTCTCAACAAAAGAAGTCACAGCATTCGTTGCAGCGGTTTCATTGTTTTGGTAAGCTGCTTGATTCTTACTCTCTACGCCACTATATCTAATGTAGTCAAGATGTATCCCTGCAACATCGTAGTTTTTAACGATGTTTTCAATAGCAGCGATCACCTCTGCCTCATGAGACTGTCCTGTAGATGATTGAGGATCAATCCAGTTTCCACTGGCATCCTTAAAACAAGTGATCCAAGCATGAACCCCTATTCCTGTGCCGTTAAGCTGAGCTAACACACTAGATAAAACGGTTTGATATGTGGGAGTTGAATAAATATTCGATTTCACAAATACGTCAGTGATGTTTGCATTTAAAAGTTCATTAACATTTAAACTTAATGCATCCCCTGTAGCTACCCATATCCCATGCACATTACTGTAATCGATCTCTCCAGCTGCCGCAGCTGAATTCACTGAATTTTCATTATTAACTTGGTTTGTAACTGTATTGGTGATGTTTCCTGTGTTTGTACTGGTAGTATTTTTTGTATTTGCACTGGTGGTGTTTCCCGCGTTTGTTGCATTTGTTTTTATGATGCCATCTGAAGTTCCATTGCTAACTGAATTGTTACTGGTTGTGGGTGTGTTATTTGAAGTATTTGTACCGTTTAAAGTACTGTTATCTGTCAGTACCTGGATTGCAGTTGTGTTTGTTAAGTTTGCTACTGTGTCGTTACTATCCACGTTGGCATATGTGCAGTTTACACTAAGTGCTAAAAGTAGCAGCATAGCCAACAAAAAATTTCTATTAATTATATCGCCCCCGTTTCCAGGACCCCCCTTAATAAAAAATTAAACCGAAAAAATTAAAAAATTGTATTTTCCAGATTAATAATTTTGAGGGGTTTTTTGACAACTATAATTATTAAAAATGTAACATATAAAAATTTTGATTAAAAATTAAAATAAAACCCAATTAAAGCTCTTTTTTAGTTTTAAAGCATCCTTAAATCTATTTGTAAACATCAACTATGCTTTCCTTCTTCTAATTTCTTATTTTTAGTAATTAACTTTTATTAGAAGCTATTTTGGGAAAATAAAACCCATGGATAGGTTTTAAACATCAATTATAATCCCTGATTAAATAATCCTTGTATATTAACTTATTTTTTAAAAAAAGACATTCCAATGCTTATTTTTTGTATTTAAGTCCTCTTCAAACCAAAAAATATCCTTATCACAGTGCCGTACATCCCAAGTTTGTTCTTTTAAAAAAAACCCCCATTGCCCAGTAATTTTAAAGAATTCTAATATACTAAGGAACCATTTCATTGTTTCTTATCTGATAAACATAAAGTTACTCTCCCCTCACTAAACAAATCCTATTATAAACTTCAATTTACCAGTTAAAAAAACTCATAAAAAGGTTCAAAAAATACATAATTTTAAAAACGAAAAAACAGGAAAATTAGAAACTTAATTCTGCAGAACTACCATATATAATCGTAGCTCTTGTGTTCCAGTTATTTATAACCCCAAATATGTTTCGGGGCTTATACCATCTGCAGTGTACCATTTTCCATGGACGTAGCCCTCGGATTGATCTTAAAAATAAAAATTGAAATAAGGGTTAAAATTTGGATGATCATTTTACGAACCAAACCTTACATTAACCCCTGTTCTCTTTTTGTGAATGCATATGCAGATGCGAAAACCATAATGGCTGCAAAGACCAGTATGACACTGATATCAACGAAGAAAGGTATCGTCGATGTATTCAGTATTGCATAGCGAAGTGCATCCACACCGTAGGTTAATGGATCCAAATAGACAGCTATCTTGAGCCATTCAGGTAGACTGGTTATTGGAAACAACGCACCGCTCAAGAAGAACATTGGAAGCACAACGAAGTTCATAATAAGGTTGAATCCTTCCATACTTTCCATAAATGCAGATATAAATAGCCCTATTCCCACAAGCCCCAGTGACATTATGATCATGATCAACATGGCAGCCAGGAACCCTACCACCGTAAGGTGGATGTTGAGCATGAATGCCAGAAAGAGGATTATTGTACCCTGGATCATGGCAGTTGTACTTGCACCAAGCGCTTTACCCAGTACAATAGAAGAACGAGATATAGGGGCCACGAACATCTCCTTCAGGAACCCGTACTGTCTATCCACTATCACAGATATCCCCGAAAAAAGTGAGGTGAAAAGTATGGTCATCCCTATTATTCCAGGGAATATGAAAGTCTGGTAACCCCCCGCAATTCCTCCAAATCTCATTGCTGAGCCCAGACCTGTTCCAAATATCAGTAGCCATAGTAGAGGTGTTACAAAGGAGGTAATAAGTCTAGATTTGTACCTTAGGAATCTTGTATTTTCCCTACGCCATATGGTGTATATTCCTTCCAATTCACCCATCACTACCGCCTCCTGCCCATTATATTAAGTCTTCCACCTTTTTTAGATTTATTTCCACCTTTACCCTTCTTCTTTTCACCTTGAGTGATGGGTTTTCCTGTGTAGTGTATAAAAACATCCTCAAGTTTGGGGTGTTCGAGTTCTATTGAATTCACAAATATTCCATTTTCGCTTGCGAAATTAACAATAGTTGGCACCAGGTTCTCACCACTTTCCACCACAAGTTTGATCTCACCATTTAGGGTGTGGATGTCTCTGACAAAGTCAAGCTTTGACACCAACGATGCGAACCTTTCCTCATCATCAACTTTGATAGTTATTATATCTGCTTTAAGCTCTTTTTTCAGGTTCTTTGGGGTGTCAGATTTTATTATTTCACCCTTGTCTATTATGGATATTTTATCGCAGAGTTTATCTGCCTCGTCCAAGTAATGGGTGGTTAAAAGAACTGTAACATCCTCCTTCTTGTTGAGGTTTTGCAGGTACTCCCAGATACTTTCCCTTGTCTGAGGGTCAAGTCCCAGGGTTGGTTCGTCTAAAAAAAGTACTTTAGGGTAATGTATTAGTCCCCGGCCAATTTCAAGCCTTCTTTTCATACCTCCAGAGTAGGTTTTTATCACTTCATCGGCCTTGTCCTGAAGCTGTGTCAAGTCAAGTATCTCATCAATACGGTCTTTTCGTACATCACGAGGCACACCATAGAGCGCAGCATGCATTTCAAGGTGTTCACGACCTGTCAAAATGTCATCAAGAGCCCTGGCCTGGAATACTATTCCAATTGACTTTCGAACCTCATTGGCATTTTTCACTATGTCATAGCCATTTACCAGTGCTGTTCCCGATGTTGGACGTAGGATAGTACACAACATAGATATCAAAGTGGTTTTTCCCGCCCCATTAGGTCCCAGAACTCCATAGATACTGTCCCTTTTAACTTTAAGGTTTATACCATTCACCGCAGTGAAATCATCAAATTTTTTAGTTATATTATCCGTTTCTATGATATAATCCATGATCGCACCTCATGATCGCACCTTTCGTGATTTTAAGTATTTTTTAAATATCTTTCCCCTTTTACTAATAATACATATCGATTTTTATATCGATTTTAATACAAAAATATTTGAAAACAGATATTGAAATATATTAATAACTTCAGATAAATTAATCTTATAACAAATTAAGAATTTTATAGGAAATGGAATAATTTTATAGGATATTTTCAGCTTAAAAATACTGCTAAAGGTTATAAATTTAGTATAATTTGAATATCATCATTATACACATATTTCCAATAATATGGAGGTTGAAGTGTGATATTTGAAATTGTAAAATCCGCAGGAATCGCCCATAAATCCTATTTTATAGGTTCTAAAGGGGCAGCCGCAGTTATTGATCCTCGAAGAGACTGCGATATATATCTTAAACTTGCAGAAAAGAACAATTTAAAGATAGAACACATATTTGAAACCCATAGAAATGAGGATTACACCATAGGATCATTAGAACTTTCAGAAATTGTTGGAGCAGAAATACATCACAGTAATAAACTTAATTTTGCTTATGGTACTCCTGCAAAGAATGGAGATAAATCCAAGATTGGAAGTCTAATTTTAGAAGTTTTTGAAACACCGGGCCATACTGATGATAGCATATCCATAAAATTAAAGGATATAGAAGTTTCAAAGGATATTTACATGGTATTTACAGGTGACACCCTTTTTACAGGTGAAGTTGGAAGGTGTGATCTTTACGGTGAGGAAGAAATTCCAAAAATGGCTAAAAACCTCTACGAAAGCATCTTCCAGAAAATATTACCCCTGGGTGATGAGGTCATTGTATGTCCCGCCCACGGTTCAGGCTCGGTTTGTGGTGCAGACATACGTGAACAGGAATTTACAACAGTAGGATATGAGAAAAAAACGAATTCAATGCTTAAAAAAAGTAGGAAAGATTTCGTTGAGTATAAAATAAATGAAAAACTTTACACTCCACCTTATTTCAGGAAAATGGAAAATAACAACGTGAAAGGTCCTAAATTACTGTGTAAACTTCCTTACCTTAAACCTCTGAGTATGGATGAAGTCAAATGGTTCCTTGAAAATGATGCCCAGATTGTGGATGTCCGTAACCCCACTGACTTTGCAGGCGGACACATACCAGGTACACTTAACATTTGGAGAGAAGGCCTTCCAGCATTTGCAGGTTGGTTTCTGAACTATGAGCAGCCAATCATCGTAGTGGAAAATAAAAACAACTTCATGGATGAAATAAATAGATTCCTCATCCGTTTGGGATACGATAATATATACGGACACCTTTCAGGCGGTTTTCCTGTTTGGTTCAAGGGTGCTGGGGCTGTGGAGACTTTAAGGACCTGGTCTGTGCACGATCTAAAGAAAAAATTAGAAGAAGAACCAAAAGATGAATCCCTATTCCTTCTGGACGTGAGAAAAGAAAAAGATTGGATAGAGGGACATATAGAAGGATCTCATAACGTATATGTTGGACTTTTAAAGGATCATCTTGAAGAAGTGCCCCGTAATAAGCATGTGGTTGTGTACTGTGATGCCGGATACAAGGCGAGTATTGCAGCATCTCTACTGAAAATGAATGGTTATGAAAATGCTACCAATGTTCTGGGCAGCATGAAAGCCTGGAAAAAAGCGGGTTATCCTGTGACCAAGAACTAAGTTCGATTTCTTGGTTATTCCAACATAGCATTCCCCTAGTCCTGTGACCAAGAATTAACTAAGTTATTTCATAGACAACTGTGGCTGAAGTTTTAGCATCAAAAGCCACGGTTGGACAAGAATAGCTAAGTTTCCTGACCCAAAAAAATGGTTAATCCTTGACAAAATCTACTGGCTGTTATTTATATTAACAAGTTAGAAAATATTAATAAATGTGAGTTTTAATTTTTGTTGGTGAGAGTATGGACATCCTGAAAATTCCAATTATGAATAAAATGGAATACGATGAATTAATAAATGAACAGTACATCAGTAGAATTGCTTTTAAAGGTGAATATCCATATATAGCCCCTTTCATGTATGTTTTCAATGGTAAATCTCTTTATTTTCTCTCAACCAAATACGGTAAGAAGATCCAGTTGTTCAGGAAAAATCCCAAAGTTGCAATAGAGATAGAAAAATACGCAGATGATCTTTCAGAATTTCGCTTTGTAACCCTTCAAGGACGCATCAGTGAAGTTAAAGACCCATCTGAAAAAAAAGACGTTAAGAAACGGTTTGTGGATCTCATCAAAAGTAAACACCTTTCAAGAAGCATCATGGCCGCACTTGGCCATTCTCCAGAAGAACCTCCCGAATCCATATTGAAGGAAGAAAAATCATTCGTGTGGAAGCTGGTGGACGTTGAGAACATCGTAGGCATTAAAAATCAATGAACTTTAAAAAAAGTAAAAATTTGTTAAACGAATAAAAAAAGTAAATAAACAACTAGTAAATTTAAAGAAGGTAAATTAAGAGGTTAAAGAAGGTAAAAAGTTAAGAGGAGGATGAAATTGGAACAAAGTTTTAAACTAAATGAAATTCCAAAACTTGTTGTTGCTTTATTAATTCCATTAATTATTGGATTTTTAGGATCCATTGCAACAACCTCCCAAATACCAACATGGTACGCAACACTGGTGAAACCTTTATGGGCACCTCCGAACTGGGTTTTTGCACCCATATGGACTACACTGTTCATATTGATGGGAATAGCTCTTTATCTGGTATGGCGCCGGGGGCTGGAAAGGAGAGATGTAAGGTTCGCCATTTTGATCTTCGCAGTGCAGTTAGTGCTGAACTTGCTATGGTCGATTGTATTTTTCAGTTTCCACTCGATTCTGGGCGGTTTTATTGTAATACTAATACTGTGGATCGCTATACTTGCAAACATCATAGCATTCTACATTATATCAAAACCTGCAGGAATTTTGCTCGTACCTTACATAATCTGGGTTAGCATAGCTTCCTATCTAAACTACAGTTTATATCTACTGAACATCTAAAAAAAAGTGCTTCACTTTTTATCAATTTCTAACTCTTTTTTTGGGATTTCTTATTTTAATTCTTTTTTGAACAGCTTCACTTTCAAGCTCCCTCAAAGCATCAGACGCTATCCATTTAGCACTTTTTGAGTCTATTTTATGGATTTCCTTTGAAACTTCAAGGGCCTTTTCATTCAGTGCAATATTTCTTTTTCCTATTTGTCTTAAAGCCCAGTTAACAGCTTTTTTAACGTAATTTCTCCCATCAGTTGATTCCCTTATTATGTGGGGAAAAAATTCCTCAAATTTCGTATCTTCGGCATTTTTATCGCTCACTGCAAGTCTGGCCATCAGTGCAAAGCCGGCCCTTTTAACAAATTCTTCATCCCTGAAACTCCATTCCACTGCCTTCAGGTATGCAATGGGCATTTTCTCAAATAGGTTCATACAACATTGATCGCAGAGTTCCCAGTAATCAAAATCCATGGCCCACTGCTCCATCTGTTCTTCTGTAACCATTTTGGGTTCGTCGATCATGCAGGCAAGTATCCTGGTCTCTCGAATATCCGATTCCCATAAACTTGCTGCCAACTGATGATCTTTGCCTATCTCCTTTGCAAATATCCTTAAATCAGGTATTTTAACTCCATAAGCTTTTTTTGGCGTAATTCCAAATCTTGCCATCTGTTCTGCAGATTTATTTTGTGATAAATCTTTTAACCGGGTTATAACTTCTTCATATTCCATTTTTAATCCTCAGATTGTTATTTTAATTTAGTTACATCTATTTTTGAATAATTATTCTTTCACACGATTTATCCTAGAAAAATGGTCTCTCTAATGGTTTTGAATTATATACCCAAATCCAATCGTAACTGTAGGTATAATAAGATATGTGAGGCCTATGTCCATCATGTAGTTTTCAAAGCTCATTTGCATCGGCCCCCACATAAAAAGGGATAGGTCGAGTATTATGTTGATTAAAAACCATACCATACCTGTTAAAATTCCTTCTCTTAAAAAATCAGTGCTTAAATTTGTGAAATACTTGATTGAAATTAAGACAACAGTTAAAGTTATGACAACAGGCATTATAGACTCAAAAAGTGGATTTTCAGATGTTTTTAGTGGGTATATTACTACTGAAACCAGAAATGGTACAAGCCACAACAAAAATCCAAAAATAAGTATTTTAGTTGTTTTGTTCATTCTAACCCTCAAATATTTTTTTTATATGATATTTGACCTTTATTATTTTGTATTATTTTTTTCCAATCTGTTGCTTATTTTTGCATTTATTTTTTTGTTCAATGGAGTGGTTGTTAAAGTTCGCCTTTTTCTTTCTGAGGGTTGTGCATTTTCAGATATGTTTTTTTATTACTCAATTTATATAACTAAGTGAGTAAATTATTAATAAACATTGAGTTAAGTTCCGCTGAAAAGTCTACAGATGACAAAAAGATTGGCTTAATAAGTATAAATACCAAACTTTAGATAAAAAGAGGTATCTACTTAAGTACATACTAAAAAAATGGTGATAAGATGGATCTAGATCGTTACGTTCTGCCCGTAATAGCAATATTAGTAATACTGATTTTAATCGTGACTGCAATTTCTTTATCAGGAAACAGCACCTTCCAAACAGGAAACCTTCACTTTGAATATCCAAATACTTGGAATCAAGATCATATTGTTGGAAACTTCAGCAACGAATCGCTCTACTCCGAGGTAACATTCACTGCAAATTTCAAAGATAACACAAGCCAGGAACAACCAGCTTACATCACCATTCAGATGCAACAGAAATCAGAGGGCGTAGTAAATTTACCTAACTCCAATTCGATTTTCATGAACACAACAAACTCATCTATAGCTTCAGTGGAAATAGGAAATATTACTGCCACCCAGATGGGGAGTTATGGTCAGAATATTGCAAAAAAAGTAACTACAATTGAAAACAACAATTATTATTACACAATAGCATATATATGCCCACCATACGCAATGAATCAGACAGAAGAAGCATATAACACCATAATTAAAACCTTGAAGATTAGTTGATTTTCTAAAAATTAACTGATCTTTAATTTTTTTAAAACAAAGTCCTGACAAAATATCCTTTTTTAAAACATGATTAAGAAACAATCTGTTAAATAGGATAGAAAATTAAGTTAAGATATTTTTTTAATTAAAATGGAATCTTATTTTGAACTGAAATTTTTATTAAACTAAAATGTATATTAAATAAAAAGAACTAAAAAAGAGAAATCAAATAATTAAATAGGTTTTAGTCCACTATTCTTTGATCTATATCCCCTTTTTCAAGTTGTAGTAAGATATAATCTCCAACACGGTCAATATCATCTTCAGAAATTATTAACCTTTTTTTGTTGAAGGTTTTTCCAGTAGCTACAATCACGTTTGGAACTAAAAATCCATTGGGATCCAGAACCATGTCACTTATTTTACCAACCTCGATACCGTCCTTTGTAAGTACAACTTTTCCTACAAAATCCTTGAAGTGGGATCCTTTTGGGCTTAAATCCTCAATTTTATCAAGTTTAACCCTTTTATCAATCTCTTCAGAGTCCACATTTAATTGAACGTAATCTCCCACCACCATTACATCGTCTTCAGCCACTGCTAGGTACTTTTTACTTAAAGTAGAACCTGTAGAAATAAAAATAGTGTCAACCATAAATATCATATCAACTAAACCATTTTTTAATTTTATAGAAAGTTCAGCCACTTTGCCTAAGTCTCTTGCGTCTTTAGTTATGACCTTCATTCCTATGAACTCGCTAGCTTTCATTTATCAACACTCCCTTTATTCCAAATTTGGATAAATTTAATCACAATTTTGTTTATAGTCATATATATTTTATTGCCCAAATCTTGCCCAATTTTTTTTTATTACCCTATTAAGGAACAATGGTTTTCAAAAAATCCGTATAAGGTTAAATAGTTTGTGTAAAGCATAATTAACTGACTATACTGCCAAAATTACTGTAAAATACAACTTAAAGAATTATAAATAAATTTAAAGCACTTAAATTAAAGCAAATAGAAAATTTTAGGGTACAAAAATAAAATTATTTAAATATCTGAAGTTCAGGTAAAATGGTTGATCCTGTAATATTTTATAAGAAAAATATGTTCATGAACATTAAAAAATAATTAACGCCGGGACTGGGATTTGAACCCAGGATGAGCAATGCTCAACAGGATTTCGAATCCTGCGCCTTCCCAGACTAGACTATCCCGGCATATGAAACAAAAATATCTTCAATAAATGCAACAGTAAATGCAGATACAAGACCCAATTAAAGTTTAATCAATAGATAATATGATTCTAGAAATTATCCCTTAGATAATGTGCTTTTAGGGTATAACCCTCAGATAATGTGCTTCATTGGCACCTGCATTAAATTCAATGCTTTTAACTCCCTTTTCAATATCCTCAAATATCTTCCAGAGGGTGTCATCATCTGCATAAATACAGAATGTATCTTCTTTTTCCATTAAAACCTTTTCAACACCATCATAATCTTTTTTGAGGTCTTGATAAATTTCGCAAGCTTTCTCTTCATTTTCATCCATTATTTATCCTCTTATAAACCTTATACTGATTTTATCCTTTTATAATCATTGTGCATGATCTAATTATATATTTATCCAAGACCGGTTTAATAAATAGTTTAGTTGTTACTTCCGTTAACCGTATATATTAAGTCCACTGTTAATCCTCAAATTCATTCTACAGAAGAAAAAAATTATTATGTTTGTAATAACATAATTTAACTTTATGATAAAGAGTACAAAGGTCCACAATTTAGGATTACTTGCAATTTTTGTCTTTTTATTGGCATCTATTTCAATGGTAAGCGCCCATCAGCCCAGATTGGAAACTGGTGCGAATGTCTCCTACCAAAACCCTATAATCGTCCAGAATCCCGAAATATCACAGGCTTTCTACTCTCAACTCAATGGAAATCCGGATTACTACAAAATAAGTTCTGATAAAACATTTAAACTCTATCTTAACCTCCTGATACCAGCCAGCCCGGGCATCAGCGGGAGCTTTGTATCGGCTGAAGTTCTGGATTCAACTGGGAATAATATATTAATGGTTAACGGGACAAACGCCAATTGGCAGCCTTACTTCGAAGAATTTGGTGGGGACAACTACCTCAAGGGACCTGAAGCCACAACCAACCTCCCCGCCGGTACCTACTACATAAAGGTATTCAACGCACCAAACCAGGGAAAATATGCCATTGCCATTGGAGACATAGAATCATTCCCTTTAGACGAGTCTTTAAAAGCAATTGTTACAATACCCTTACTTAAAGAGCAATTTTTTGGAAAACCCGTTTCAACACTGTTTTTTGAATTTTTAGGAATAATTTTGGCATTGGGATCCATAATGATGCTATTTGCAATGCTCCTAAAATCCAGAAAGTCAGATGAGATCACACAACTCACAGTTAAAGTCAATGAAGTCATTAAACCAGTTATGTGGTTAGGAATTGTGATAACAGCATTCGTATGGTTGTACGTGATGTACAAAGACCCTTTAAACATAGTTGGAATCCTCAATACCCTGCTTTTGATTATCATAATAATTTTGAGCTGGTACACTGGATCCAAACTCTCCAAAATGGAATTTGGAAAGCTGCCACTTAAAACCATGGCTCTATTGGTTATTTTATGGTGGTTATTCGTGTACCTATCCATAGCAATAATATAAACTTCACAATAAACATCCACAGACTGAAAACTTCCAAGTAAGACGGGATGAAAACTTCCATAAGGACCTGATATACTTCAAATTGACTGAAAAAAGAATTGGAAATCTGGAAAATAAAAAATAACCGGGGACTGTGATTTTGATCTGGTTTGGGTTTCTTACTATTTTTTTATCTGCTCAACTTACTAAGTTAATTCTATTAATATGTAATATGCTAATTTGTAGTATACTAATTTAATTTTTTAAATAAAAATGTCTAATAATAAATTAAGGTGAATCATGGATATAATAATCAGCATTACAACTGTTTTCATATCATCAGTGATTGAACTATGGCTTTCTATTCCCTTAGGGCTGGCATTTGGCCTTAATCCATTTTTAATTGTTGCTGTATCTGCTTTAGGATCTGTGTTTGCAGTTTTTGTTGTCGCAACCTTTGGAGAAAGTATAAGGAAATGGATTATAAAAAAACGGTACGGCGAAGGTAACAACATTAGAAAAGGGAGTATCTATGAGGTATGGAATAAATATGGTACTGTAGGTTTGGGATTGTTATCACCACTCCTTTTTGGCGCACCACTGGGTACTGCCATTGGAATTGCTCTGGGAGCTCGTAAAAATAATTTAATCATATGGATGGCCCTGGGAATTATTTTGTGGAGTGCCATGCTCACAGCAGCAGGTACATTGGGAGTAATGAGCTTTCAAACAGTTACAAAATAGATCCATTGAAACTCACCCACACAGTGATGAGAAACATCATTTTTTAAAAAAAAATAAATTAAAAAAATAATGCATTTACCCCTCAGATTAATAGTTTAACCGGTTCAAAGAAGTTAATAGAAGTTGATCGAAACCTTTAATAGTACAATAATCAAACTTTACTTTTAAGAGAATTGAATTAAGCTTATGACAAATAGAATTATAATGTTAATTTTGAAATAACATTTATGTGGCACAATTAACGTTTTGAAACGGTGTTTTAGAAGGTGTTTTAATTGGAGAAGATAAAGATAGCGATAATTGGTATTGGTAATTGTGCAAGCTCGTTAATACAGGGGATACATTATTACAAGGACAAGAGTCCTGAAGAAGCCATCGGTCTTATGCACTGGGATATTGGGGGTTATACCCCATCAGATATTGAGGTAGTAGCCGCCTTTGATATTGATGAAAGAAAGGTTGGCAATGATGTAAGTGAAGCAATATTCGCAAAACCCAACTGCACCCAGGTATTCTGCGATGAAATCCCAAAAATGGACGTTAAAGTGACTATGGGTCACGTGCTTGACGGTGTAGCACAACACATGGCAAAATATGATGACAATAACACATTTGTTATCTCAGATGAAGAAGAAAACAACGAAGACGGGATAGTTAAGGTATTAAAAGAAAGCGGGGCTGAAATACTCCTGAACTACCTTCCAGTTGGTTCAGAAGAAGCCACTAAATTTTATGCTCGGTGTGCACTCAAAGCAGGCATTGCATTCATAAATAACATGCCAGTATTCATAGTGAGCAACCCAGAATGGGCTTCCAAGTTCGAAGCAAAGGGAATACCTATTGTTGGAGACGATATAAAAGCACAGATAGGTGCAACCATCACCCACCGAACCCTTGCAAACCTATTCCGTGAACGTGGAGTTAAACTCGATAGAACCTACCAGCTCAACACCGGTGGAAACACAGATTTCCTGAACATGCTCAACCGTGACAGACTAGATTCTAAAAAAAAGTCCAAAACAGAGGCTGTTCAGTCCGTTCTAGCAGAAAGGCTTGAACCTGATAACATTCATATCGGACCCTCAGATTACGTGGCTTGGCAGAAGGATAACAAACTATGCTTTTTAAGGATGGAGGGAAAAACTTTCGGCGACGTTCCTATGAACATTGAGTTACGATTAAGCGTCGAAGACTCACCAAACTCAGCAGGGTGTGTTATAGATGCTGTGAGATGCTGTAAAGTGGCCCTCGAAAGAGGCATAGGTGGACAGTTAACATCGATCTCCGCTTACACTATGAAACATCCCCCAGAGCAATTCACAGATGATGTGGCTCAATCTATGGTTGAAGAGTTTATTGCTGGAGAAAGAGAGAGATAAATCCCAAATTTCTTTTTAATAAATCCAAAAATTTCAATTTAAATTATTTTTTCTTATTTTTCTAAAATTTAAATAAAAACTTCCAATTTAGGTTTTTAAGGGTTTTTAGTACTTGAAAGTGATTAAGATTGGACTTAATTGAACTTTACAGAATATATTTAAAAAAACTAATTTGTTTTAAAAAAACTAATTTCTTATTTAAAATCAGAGCCATCTACTTTTTCTAATTTTTCAAGTTTCACCCATGTTTCATGGTAGGGGGTACCATTTCCTGCAGTGCTAACAGAATCATCGGTTAAAACATTTACGTTCTTGCCGTACTTCATCCATCCTCCTCTGTAGGTTAGTACAAAATCTGGGCGTACGTCCTCACTTTCTTTAACCTTAACCTTAAGTTTTCCAGCCTTTGATCTGAGAACTGCAGTTTCACCATCGAACATCCCTTTATGGGCTAGTAGTTCACCTGAAACCTTTATCTCAAGAAAGCCTTCTATCATTTCACTTTCAGGAACAACAGAATTTATCCATCTTTCAGGCCCCACTGCAAGGAGTCTCAGGAGATCATCATCATCATCATCATCAAAACAATGCGTTCTGTAAGCATCACGATGGTTCTTCTTAAAATCATCACAGTGAATGTGTTCTTTTAACGGGTTGTATTCATTTTCATCAAAGTTCTGGATAAATTCAAAGTATCCTGAGGTCGTACCAAATTTTCCATCTGCATAAGGAATTTCATAGGCAGGTACGAGTTTCATAGGACCTTCTTTAAGATCTTCAAAACTTATTCCCTGTTTCAGGATTGGAAGTGCCAGTTTTTGGAGCCATCCCTTTGGAGTACCATCCATTCCATCTTTAATTCCTAATCTATCAGCTAAAAGCTGGAATATTTCAAGTTCAGATCTTGCTTCACCCCTTGGTGGAGAAGCAGGATTTATTGGAGACACCCAGTTGTGGCCGTAGCTTCCAACAAGGTCTTCCTCTTCAAGGAAGGTTGTTGCAGGTAAAAATAGATCTGCAACATCAGACGTGTCGTTAAGGAAATGATCCACCATTATAACATAATCCGTAGTTTCAAAAGCTTTTTTAACCTTCAATGAGTTTGGGTTGAGATTTACAGGATTTCCAGATGTTACAAAAATGAGTTTTACCGGTGGATCATGGGCCTTGAGGATCGCCTCACCAATTGTGGGCATTAAAAATTTCCTACCAATTTTAGGATCATCAAGTGCATGTGAATCATCAAAAAATCCGAACTCTTCAAATCCTTGGCTCACACCGCCGCCTGAAATGCCCAGATTACCTGTTAATGCTGCAAGAGCATCCATCATGCGAAAGGTAATATGTCCGTTCTTGTATCTGTGAACACCCCATCCTGTTACTATGCTTGAAGGATTATTCAAGGCATATAAAAGAGCTAATTTCTCAATTTTTTCTACTGGAACGTCACATTTACATGATAATGATTCCAGATCATTTTTTTCGAGTATTTTTAAATATTTATCAAAATTTTGGGTTTTATTTTCTATAAAATCCCAATCAGCAAGATCGTGCATTAAAACAAGTTTTGAAATTGCCATTGCAAGGTATGCATCAGAACCTGGCTTTGGCTGAATAAAAAGATCTGCATGTCGTGCTGTTTTCGTTTTTACAGGATCTACAACGACTATTTTTGCTCCTTTCCTTTGAGCTTTTCTTAAAATCTTCCAAAGGTGAACATCTGTAACTGCAGGATTTCTGCCCCAAACAATTATCACTTTACTGTTTAAATGGTCCAGATGGTCGTGGGATATGCGGGTTCCGAAATCCATGTCCTGACCGGCTTGCCCGATCCCGCCACATATTGTACCTTGAAGTGTGGAAACTCCTCCAAGTAGGTTGAAAAATCTGCGGTTAAGTATTTTGAGGGCAGTTCTAGAGCCAAATCCTTGATAATACAGTATCGCAGAGCTCCCATATCTTTTTATTGTTTCAGATAGCTTTGAAGCTGCAATATTCAAAGCTTCATCCCAACTTATTTTTTTCCAGTTCCCATCTTCTTTTTTAAGAGGGTGTAAAACTCGTTTTGGACTGTAAAATACGTCTTTAAGGTAACGGGATGTGTTTGGACATAAAAATCCGTCTGTAGTATCATGGTCAGGGTTTCCACTTAGTTTAAGAATTTTTTCCCCATTATTATCCTTTTTTATACGGGCTATGATGCTGCATCCGCCAGGACAGTCCCTTGTGCATGCTGTAACAATGTTTTTCATGATCACTGCTAAATTTATTCCACATAATAATAGGTTAATTTTTCGATAAACAAGGTTATATAACGTGATATAAACCATTTTAATAGTATGCTGGAATTGCATTATGTGTTTTTATGTTTATAACAGCCTTAGGACATATTTCTAAACAGTTGTAACACAATTTACAGTACTGTGGAGAATTTATGGATATTTTATCTTTTTTTATAGAAAAGACATTGGTGGGGCATACGTATGCACATCCCCCACATTTTGAACCTTCACAATGTTCATGATCCAGTGCTATATCAATTAACAACAAATTTTATCCCACCTAAATTGTGTGATTTGAACATTCTTTTAAAGCATCTTTAACAGACATATCAAGTTGTATTGGTCTTATTCCACTTTTACGAAGCTCAATGGATGGTTCTTTTCCAATCTTACTGCAAATAACTGCTCTACAATCTTTAAGAATTTCTAGAGATTCTATCCATCGATCTGTGTGGTTTTCAAGGGGAATATCTGTCTTATCCCTTATTTCAAGGAATTCTGAACTTCCATCCTTGACTTCAAATATTAAAAAGCTTTTTGCATCACCAAAATGTAGATCTATATCTTTACCATTGGTTGATGTCACTGCAACTTTCATCAAACTTTCCTCCTTTTTCATCTCCTTAACTTTTACCAAGCCAGATGTTTATAGCTAACCCAGCCAGATGTTTATAGCTAACCCAGCCAGATGTTTATAGCTAACCCAGCCAGATGTTTATAGCTAACCCAGCCAGATGTTTATAGCTAACCCAGCCAGATGTTTATAGTTAATTTATAGCTCGTAACCCGCTTCATCATAATAATGATCAAGTATCATATTTGTTAAGGCATCAGCTGTCTTTATGCTTCCATTGTAACCCATGCTGGATATTCTCTGAGCACCCATTCTGTCAAAAACCGGGAATCCCATCCTGAAAAGAGGTATTCCTTCTTTTTTAGCAATTTCAGCCCCATATGAATTTCCAATTAAAAGATCAACCTTTGTTGTTTCCAGTTCTTTTTCCAGGTCGTAAAGGTCTGCACCTTCAAGAATTACGGGTGAAAATCCTTCGTATCCGGATAAACCTTCAGGGATGGTTTTGATATCTTCCATGAATTTCGCACTTTTGATACCTATACAAAGAACCACCGGTAACATTCCCATCTCTGCAACGAAAGACGCCATTGCAACCACAAAGTCAGGGTCACCGAATATTGCAACCTTCCTGTGGTAATTGTATGCATGTGCATCTACAATTGCATCCATGAGTCTTCCACGATCCCTTTCTATCTGTGCTGGAATTTCAAGATCTGTGAGGTCACAGATGGCATTTATGAAGCTGTCAGTATTCCGAAGCCCAATTGGTGTGGGAATTGCTACTGATTTAATAGAAAATTTCTTTTCAAGGAATTTACCTGCAGAATCTGCATGTTTGGAAAGTGTTATTGTTCCTGAAGAATTTGCTGTATCTTCTATTTCCTCAATGGTAGTCCCACAGTTAGGTAAACCCAAAACAGATTCTGATAAAGGAGCATCAAGGCTTTCTGAAGTATCAGCCAGTATTATGCTGTCGCATTCCATTGTTTTAAGGATGTCTTTTACTTCACCAATGTCTGCAGGGGACATGTGTCCTGGAACCACGTTGATCTTTCCGTTGGGAGTTGAGTTTAAAGATAAGTGTTCTACAAGCCCTTTTATGGCTTTATCATATCCCTCAATATGAGATCCTGCATAACTTGGTGTTGAAATTGGAATGATCTCAGGCAGTTGTTTACCAAGGTTTGCCTCCTTGAATTTTTCGATGATACCTGCCATGTCGTCACCTATTGTTTCTGTGAGGCAGCTGGACACAACCCCTATTATGGATGGTTTCTGTTTTTCTGTTATGTTTTTAAGTGCTTTCATGAGGTTGTATTCTCCCCCATAAATCACTGTCTTCTCGTTCAAGGCCGTTGAAGCAACTTCCACAGGTTCCCTTAAGTGGCGTGTAAGCTGGAACCGCATGTAGGTACTGCATCCCTGGGAGCCGTGGATGAGTGTTATTGAATTTTTCACACCCATAAGTGCCTGTACTGCTCCCATTGGCTGGCACATTCGTGACGGATTCACAACAGAAAAATGTTTCTCGGATGGATGATGTGCTCCATCAGTTTTAACGTAAACATCACTCATGTTAGTTCCTCCTCATTTTGGTAAATTTAGACCATTTGGTAGACTTTAATCGGGTGGATGTTAAATCCCATACAGGGCTTGAAACTGCGGCATCCACCGCTTTTGCAAAGTCTACAAATCCGTTGAAACCTGCAAATGCAGATATTCTGTCATGGTTGAAGTCACAAAATGGTACTCCCAGTTTCATGGAAATGTATTTCTCCTTTGCACCGGAAATTAACAAGTTGGGTCTGTACTTTTTAAGAAGTCTTGCAAGTTCTGTGGAGTTTGCATCGTCCACAATCAAGGTTCCTTCCTTCACAGTTTCTTTGATCCTTTCATAATCTTCCTTCATTCCATTTTTGGTACCTGTCATTATAACTTCCATTCCAAGCTCTTCAAATGCCCTTATAAGGGACCATGCCTTGTTACCACCAACGTAAAGTGCAACAGTTTTACCGGATAATCTTTCCTTGTACTCTTTTATTTTCTCATCAACACCTTCTATTCCATTTTCTATGATTTTTTTGGTTCTCTCTGTCATTTCAGGGTCGTTGAAGAATTCTGCTATCAACATGAGGGACGTTAAGGTATTGTCAATACCGAAGAAATTAACCTTAATTGAGGGTATGCCATATTTTTTCTCCATCTTATCTGCAAGGTAGTTGGATGATTTTTGACACTGCACTATGTTTAGTTTGGCCCTGTGAGACATCGCTATTTCTTCAACCTCGGAATCACCACTTATGGTGCTTATTATGTTTACACCCATCTTTTCAAGCAGGGGTTTTACTCCCCAAACATCACCTGCAACGTTGAATTCCCCTACTATGTTTATGTCGTAGGGTGTTTGCGTCTTAGGCTCTGCAGTTCCAATGACGTAATCCATGAGAGCATCACATCCAATCCAATGCCCTTTAGTCTTGTTATAATGTTGAAAACCCTCAGATTGGACAGGTATAACTCTACATCCAGTTAATTCTTCTGCATGTTTACACACTGATTTTATGTCATCTCCAATAACTCCTGCAACACATGTTGCATATACAAATATTGCCCCAGGTTTGTACAGTTTATTTAACTCAATTACGGTGTCAAAAAGCTTTTTTTCACCTCCAAAGATTATGTCTTTCTCTGTTAAATCTGTTGAACAACCTTTTCTGTATAGATCTCCTCTTGATGATTTACTACCCCTTATATCCCATGTGCATGCAGCACATCCTATTGGACCGTGCACAAGATGGATTGAATCTGTTATGGGCATCAAGACTATTCTTGCACCCCCAAACACACAGGTCCGCTGTGTCACTGTTCCAGGCAGAACAGGAGTGTTACATTCAGGGATGGATATACCGCTCCCTTTGATACACATGTGTTTTTTTCGGGATTCAAATGTTTCAATAATGGGTTCCATATTCTATATTCTCCTAGAAATTCTCTTTTTTGCTCGAATTCTCCTTTAAACTATTTTATATTTCCCAAAAATCCTTTTTTTATTTGAATTACCTTTAAATTATTTTAAATTATTAAATTTAATTTTAAATCATGAATTTGGTATGAATTTGGTTTTTCAAGCCCGTTAATTAATTTTAAGTTTTAATTTAATGTTAGATTTTAATGTTAAATTTAATCCTGAAAAAAGAAAAGATCAATCTGAACAATATTTTGAATTAATATTTGGGTAATATCCAGATTTTTCTAAGTTTACTGCTGAAGCTTCCAATGGGTTGGGTCGTAGTATCTTTCAAGTACAGCGTTAGTTATAAGTTCCATCAGACGCATTGCACCATTATATCCAACTATCGGATGCCTATGGTACCCGATTCTATCGTAAACTGGGAATCCTGCTCTTATCAATGGGATGCCCTGATCAAGAGATAATAGTCTTCCATCTGAAGTTCCTATCATGAGATCAACAGGGTTTTCTTTAATGTAAACTTCAAAAGACCTCATATCCTGCTCAAACAGAACATCTATATCAGTTCCAGTTTCTTTCGAGATCTTTTCCATGTCCTCAGGGAAACTGTTACTATTTGCACCTGTACATACCATAGTAGGTTCCATACCAATCTCCCCAACAAACCTGGCCAGTCCAGTTGTTATGTCTGGATCTCCGAATATAGCCACTTTTTTGTCGAATAAATATCTTGAAGCATTGTCAGCTATTAAATCTACCAACATTCCTCTTTCATCCAGGATACTATCCGGTATATTACAATCTGTAAGTTTTTTCAGGTTTCTTAGGAACTGATCTGTATTCTGCAGACCTATCGGTGGTGTTTCTATGATCGCAGGCACATTGTGCTGTTTTTCAAGTGACGTCGCTGCAGATCCTGCATATTTACACATAGCTATTGTTCCTTGACTATTTGCAGAATCACGGATTTCATCTACTGTAGTTCCTCCTTTTGGGAAGTATGGTCTTGTTGGTGTTACCGAAGGTCGAAGTGGTGAATCAAATGGATCCGAGGTATCTGTTAACATTGTTCCCTCAATTCCCATGAGCTCCAGAATATGTTTGATCTCCCTTATATCACCAGGGTTCACTATTCCAGGGATAATGTTTACCTTTTCAGTGGGTTCACCAGGTTCTGCAAGGTTATCCACAAGGGCTTTAACTCCCACATCGTAACCTGTAAAATGGTTTCCAACAAAACTTGGAGTGGCTATTGGGATTACCTCTATTTTATCAAGGCCTTTGTTGTCCTCACTCATGGTTTTAAGCTCTTTTTTTGTGGTATCCACAAATCCAAATACATCGTCTCCTATGATTTCACTTGAACAGGTTGTTATTGCACCTATAAGATCAGGTTTGAATCTTACTGCAAGGTTTTTTATACCCGAACTTATGTTCTTTCTTCCTCCAAATACTGCGGCATCTTCGTGCAGTGATGAAACTGCTATTTCTGCAGGTTCACGGAAATGACGTGCAAAGTTGTACCTTACAAATGTTGAACACCCCTGAGACCCATGCACTAATGGAAATCCATGGTGCACCCCCATAACTGCAAACATTGCTCCCAGAGGTTGACATGTTTTAAGTGGGTTGATTATAACATTTCTTTCTCTTTTTATAACATTTATACCACTCATTTAGCCACCTCCACTTGGTTGTCTTCTTTTTCTATTGATCCTGATTCTATTTTTGATTCTTCCTCTCCTGCAGGGTTCTCCTCAAATTCCACCAGGTTCCAGACCGGGTTGTATATATTGGCGTACATATCCTTTGCAAGGTTTAAGAATCCTTCAAATCCTATATAAGGTCCATTTTCATATGAATGGATCATTATGGATGGTACTCCCAGTTTATGGGCCAGGTATTTCTCTTTAATACCTGCAAGTATCAAATCAGGTTTATCCTCTTCAATCATCTCCTCGAATTCCAGAGAGTTAGGGTCGTCAACTATTAAAACTCCCTCATCAACTCTCTTTTTCATTTTAACATATCCATCTTCGTGTTCGAACTGTGATGCCACTGCAGTCACGTCCATTCCAAGCTCGTTTTCAAGTGGAATTGCAAGGTGCCAGCTTTTAGGACCACCAGAAAATATGTAAACTTTTTTGCCCTGGAGTTTTTTCTTGTAAAACTCGAGTTCAGGACCTACTTTTGCCATTCTATCAGCTATAACTTTTTCAGCTTCTTTTTCAAGGCCAAAATACTTCCCTATAGTCCTAAGATTCTCTGCACAGTACTCTGTACTGAAGAAATCCACTTTAATATATGGAACGTCATATTTATCTTTTATAAGGTCCGCAATATACGTCGCAGATCTCTGACATCTTACAAGATTCAATTTAGGCCTGTGCATCCAGCAGAGCTCATCATGAGTTGAATCTCCGCTGAACCTGCTCAAGATACGTATTCCCATTTCCTTGAAATATGATTCAAGTACCCACAAATCTCCATCTATGTTGTACTCACCTATCAATCCCACATCATAAGGTGTGGTGTTTGGAGGTTCTTTGGTACCGACCAATCTATCAAATATGGTATGGTTTGCTATATGGTGCCCTTTTGACTGACTTGGTCCTGCAAATCCTGGTGCGTTGAATGCTACAACATCTTTTCCCAGTTCCTCAGTTAATTCTTTTGCAACAGCATCCATATCATCACCTATTAATCCGGTGGTACATGTAGCATAAGTGTATATGGCATTAGCTTCTGGAAATTCTTTTGAAGCCTCGATTATTGATCGTTTTAACCTTTTCATACCACCAAAAACCACGTCAGATTCCTGGATGTCTGTACCACATACATATTTCAGGTTGAAATTTTCTATTGGAAATTTAGTTCCATCGGGTAGATCCGGGCTCGTGGGATATCTTTTTGTTCCTGCACTGTAGGTTGTACATCCTACAGGAGAATGTACAACGTGCAGCACATCTTTCAGTGCCCCAGTTATAACACCTTTGGCACCTGCAAATGCACATCCACGCTCTGTCATGGACCCAGGGACTGTTTTAGTATTACAATGAGGCATCTCCCCATCTGGATCAGAACAGTGCTTCTTGTAAACGTGTTTTTCCCTTTCCGGTATTTCTTTATCCGCATCAAAAAGTTTGTAGGGCATTCTCAATCTCCTAATATAATCAAACCATTATTAATAGCCTAATTTTTATATTTGTTATCTTAAATTCAGTTTAAAATTTATTTAAAATATTTTATTACGTTTAAATATTCTTTTAAATGTTAATATTAATTTGAATTTTATTTTATGGAATTATTTTCTTTATTTAATTAATTCAAGTTTTTTTAATCTTTTTGAATTTTTTTATTTAGTGAACAATCTTCTTGGATTGAACAGTCTTTCAAGTAAAGTAAATTTCATTTAAAATATTGCTGCATCTCCATTTTCTTTGGTTCTTACTCTGAACGCATCAGTTATTGGGCAAACAAATATTTTTCCATCCCCTATCTGTCCAGTGTGGTTGATTTTCATGATGGCCTCAACTATGAGTGAAGTATCTTCATCTGGCACCACTACGGATATCATTCTTTTAGGTATGTAGCGCATGTTTCCCTCTGCTTTGAGAAGTTCAGGCTCTTTAGTAGCCATAGACACCTCATTAAGTATAGCCTTTTGTTTACCCCTCCCCATGACTCTGATTGCAGTCATTGCAGGGGATCCTAATGTTTCCAAGACCTCTTTGGTCTTGGTCATTTTATTCGGCCGGATTATAGCCAGTATTTCTTTCATTTAGAACCTCCTCAGAGCCCTTTACTTCTTGTTCTGACTGTGTAAACCTCGTCAACCGGACTTACAAATATTTTACCGTCTCCAAAGTTTCCTGTAATTGCAGATTCCGTTATGATATCCACTATTTCACTGGTTTTTTCATCTTCTGAAACCAGCAAAAGCATGGTTTTTGGTATTTCATCGTAGTAAATATTTTCAAGCTGGATTCCCTTTTGTTTACCCCGCCCTATAACATCTAACTTGGTTAAAGCCACATACCCTGCAGCATCAAGTTTATTAACAGTTTTTTCTGCCATTTCAGGCCGAATTATAGCTCTGATCATTTGCATTTCTTTGGTCTCCTACTTTGTTTCGATCTAGTCCATTAAACCGTACTGAACAACCATCTCTTCAAGCTCATCCATGGACATTGGTTTTGGAATGACGAAATTTTCGTTGTTGATTATTTTACCTGCAAGTGCTTCGTATTCATGGGCCTGGTTACAGTCTGGTTCAAAGTCTACCACGGTTTTTTTGTTGAACTCTGCTTTCTGGACTATGTTGTCCCTTGGAACGAAATGGATCATTTGGGTTCCTATTTTTTTACAGAATTCTTCAAGGAGTTCTCTTTCTCCATCAACGTTTCGACTGTTACAGATTATTCCTCCAAGTCTCACACCACTCTGGTTAGCGTATTTCACCATACCTTTACACAGGTTGTTTGCTGCGTAGAGTGCCATCATCTCTCCTGAAGCCACAACGTAGATTTCTTCAGCTTTACCGTCCCTGATAGGCATTGCAAATCCACCGCACACAACATCTCCAAGTACATCAAAGAAAACAAAATCGTTATCTTCGTAGACTTTCTGCTGTTCCATGAGAGTAATTGCTGTTATCACACCCCTACCAGCACATCCTACACCAGGTTCAGGACCACCGGATTCTACACATTTTATTCCTTCGTAACCTATTGACATGATGTTATCCAGTACCATACAGGCTTCTTCTCCATCTTCTCTCAAGGTGTCCATCATGGTTCTCTGCATTTTTCCCCCAAGTATCATTCTTGTACTGTCTGCTTTTGGATCGCAGCCGTGTATCATGACTTTTTTATCATGGAAATGTGCCATTGCTGATGCTGTGTTTTGAGTAGTTGTTGATTTTCCTATTCCACCTTTTCCATAAATTGCTATTTTTCTTACCATTTAAACCTCTCTTAGCCGTTTTTTAATCTCAATAAATTTCAATTTTAAATTTCAATTTAAATATTATCGGAATACGGAAACCTACTTCCGACAACATAAGGTTGTATATTTTCTTATATAAAGTTTTCGGATCAATGGTAAGAACCGTTCAGCAAACATCAAAAAAAGTTGAAAGATCAACTACATTTTATCGTTAATTATCCCAAAATATACCAAATAAAAATTTATTGGATAAGTTTTTATGATAGATCATTACATTATAGTTGTATCTCTTTTAATGGATTAGAAACTAGATTTAAGAATTTAATTGTTAATATTTAAATTGTTAAAATTTAATCATTATAGATTAATGATTCTTATAAAAAAAATAATTTTATAAAATAATTGAAATTAATTGTGATAACATGAATTGGGATAATAAAAATTATAAAAAGGCATTGATACTTATTCCTGCCTTAGCAGCATTCTTCATAACTTTAATACCCACACTTAAATTTCAGTGGCCATTGAGTTGGGATATAATTTACCACATCCAATACGCACACCTTTACAGTCAATACGGACTTGTATTGACCAATCCCTTATTAAATTACCCTGTAGGGCAAAAAATAGCTTATCCTCCTCTATTTCACCTTCTTATTGCAGCATTGGGAAATTTATTAAATGTAGACTACTTCCAGATTGCAAGGTTTTTACAACCAGTTTTAGCCATGTCCATAGTTTTATCTGTTTCCTATGTTGCCCAGAAGTTTTATGGAAAAATTGCAGGAATTTCTGCAGGGTTTCTAATAATATCAAGTTACATGATCTACAGGATCATGCTCCCCCTGCCAGAAAATCTTGCCCTGATCTTCATACCCATTGCAGTGTACCTTTACTACCGCTCCATAAAGGATAACACATTAAAATATGCCTTATTATCAGGAATACTATTCATATTAGTTATTGCAACACATCAAGCAGCAATATTATGTTTATTCCTTGTAATAACCGCATTAACCCTGGTTGAAGTGGTTGTCTATCGTAACATCAAGGTTTTTAAAAATTATGGTGCTTTTTTAAGCTGTTTAGTTGCATTGATCCTGGCGGCGGCATTGTTTATATGGTTATCTGCTCCTGATTTGTTCTATGGAATTTTAAAAGGAGGAATATCTGCGGCAACAGGCTACGCATCCCAGGTAAACACAAATGAACCACTGAGTGCCTACGGATATGTAAAATATTTTACTCCATTCATTTTACCATTTGCATTAATCGGAGGAGTTTTAGCCGTTAAAAGAAGGAGTAAAAAAGACATATTCGTTTTAGTATGGTTACTAGTACTTTTCTTATTGAGCAAATCTTACTGGTTCGGTGTAAATGTCATTTCATTCCGATTGATAGTTTACATGATGATGCCCCTTGCACTGCTTGGTGGGTTCGGTTTAAGCTACGTTTACGAGAAGTTAAAAGATTACAAACGAGTTTCATCAAATTCAATTAGAACCGGGTTTTTAATAGCAATTTTCATGTTTTCCATGGTTTCAGGAGTTTTAACACTAGAAAATCCGAACATAAGTACCTTTGGAGCCAAAACCGATCTTGGATCTGTTCAAATCGCCCCCCCATCCTCTTCAGAGGTGGACCTGGCAAACTGGTTCAATGCAAATGCAGATAAAAATAAATCAATTTTAATATCCAACCTTTACGTGAGTATGTTCCTTGCAACGCAAACAGGAATTCCAATACACTACGGATTCGAATATTTCAATAATACAACGCCCAAATCCAGTTTTGAGATGAATAATATAGGATATATAGTATACGATAAAAGGTTAACATTCCCTTCTGAAAATGGAACATTATACCTGCAGAAAGCGGATTCTGAGCTTTATCCATTAATGTATTACAGCGAAGACATTCATTCAAACATCAATACAATAAAACCAAGTTTCAGCAAGGTTGTTTACGAGAACGTCGATTTTATAATCTGTCAGATACAATAAAAAAAGATAGAAAGTAGACATGAAAATGGTAAGCATAATCCATTTTTGCTCACTTTTTGCCAATTTTTGTATTTTTCCACTTGAAACTAAACATCACCACAGTACCCTCAATAACTTAACAATAATATCATTTAATGGTTCAAAAACTAGGCAGCTGTCACCGAACTAAAAATCACACCAACAACAACCATCTTACTATTTCCAAAAACCATTAAAACCATGATGGACAACAGAATAATGAAACATGAAAATAATATTATTTTTTTAAATCTTAAAATTTTAATTTGATTAGTCTAGTGGATTTAGTTAGTTTGCTGCGAAATATATATGGAAGTTAGGACTATCTATATAAAGAAATGAAAATAAATCCAAGCTTACTGTGAGGGTCAGCATGAAAAAGATAAAGATCATAGAAACAGCATACCGAGATGCGCACCAATCTCTCCTTGCAACGAGGATGAGAACCCGGGACATGTTACCCATTGCTGAAAAAATGGACAACGTGGGCTTTTTCTCGTTAGAGGCATGGGGGGGCGCAACCTTTGATACTTGTATAAGATATTTAAATGAGGATCCATGGGAACGTCTAATAGAACTTAAAGAAGCCATTAAAAAGACCCCTATACAGATGTTACTTCGAGGCCAGAACCTCGTCGGATACAAACATTATCCAGATGACATAACAAGGGCATTCGTTGAAAAATCCTATGAAAATGGAGTTGATGTTTTCAGGATATTTGACGCCCTTAATGACATAAGAAACATGGAACTATCTATCAAAGTAGCAAAAGAACAGGGAGCTTATGTTCAAGGAACAATAAGTTACACTGTCAGTCCATTCCACACCTTAGAGAAATATGTGGAATTTGCAAAAAGGTTAGAGGAACTTGAGTGCGACTCCATAACAATAAAAGACATGGCCGGGCTTATATCACCACAAGACACTTATGAACTTGTAAAAACATTGAAAGAAGAGACAGACCTCATGATAAACCTGCACTGCCACTGTACAAGCGGTATGACTCCAATGAGTTATTATGCAGCCTGCCAAGCAGGTGTGGATCTTCTGGACACAGCAATATCCCCACTTTCATGGGGTGCTTCCCAACCCCCAACTGAAAGTATTGTGGCTGCCCTTGAGGGTACACCATATGACACAGGGTTAGATTTAAAGCTTTTAAGTCAGATTAAAAAGTACTTCGAGGAGATAAGGCAGAAATATCTGGGTATTCTGGACCCGATAGCTGAAAGAATTGATACAGATGTCTTGTTATACCAGATCCCCGGCGGAATGCTTTCAAACCTGGTATCCCAACTTAAACAGCAGAACGCCCTTGACAGATACGAGGAAGTGCTTGAAGAAATGCCACACGTCCGTAAAGAACTGGGATATCCACCACTTGTAACCCCAACAAGCCAAATAGTAGGAATTCAAGCCGTTACAAACGTTTTAAGTGGTGAAAGGTACAAAAACGTGTCAAAAGAAGTTAAAGAATATATAAAAGGGTTCTATGGAAAACCTCCAGCCCCCATCAACCCGGAAATTGCCAAGAAGATCATTGGAGATGAGAAACCAATAGATTGCAGGCCAGCTGATCTTCTGGAACCTGAGCTTGAAAAGTTCAGGAAGAAAGGTGAGGAAATGGGTATAATCAAAAAGGAGGAAGATGTTCTTACCTACGCTCTTTATCCTGCAGTTGCCCCAAAATTCTTGAGGGGAGAAGTTGAGGAGGAAGAACTGAAAGCACCAGAAAAGGTTTCAAATTCAGAATACGACGTGCCTCCACTTCCAACAGCTTACAGTGTGGATGTTGATGGTGAAGTCTTTGATGTTAAGGTAATTCCTACAGGATACATGGAAATAGAACCTACTGGAGCTAAAGCCCCAACAGGCCCTGTTGAAGGTGGTGTAACCTCCAGCATGCATGGTATGATACTTAAACTTAAAGTCAACGAAGGAGACCATGTGAACGAAGGAGATGTTGTGGCTGTCCTCGAGGCCATGAAAATGGAAAACGATATTCATGCTCCGTTATCAGGGACAGTTGAAAGTATCTTCATTGAAGAGGGGGACACTGCAAATGCTGGTGACACCCTGATGGTTATAAAATAAACATCCTTCTTTTTTTTAATAAAACAGACCATCAAAATCTTTTTATTTTAAAATTTTTAATTAATTTTTTTTAATTTTAAAAATTATTTTTTTATGAAATTAGTAATAGAAGAGATAAATTAAATTAAAACAGTGCACCAAGAAAAAATAATCAAAAAAAAATAATATGAAATGAATTTTTTTAAATAGACTTATTTTTTAGATGAATCTCTTATTCTAGATAAATGGTTTTATCTTCAATCCCAGATTCTTGAAACGCCCTTTTACGCCTCATACAAGATTCACACACACCACAGTGCTCTTTTCCACCTTTATAACAGGAGTAACTTAGGTCCATAGGGGCTCCAACCTGTTTTCCAAGTTCCACAATACCTTTCTTGTTCATATCTATTACTGGCGCCTCTATCTTTATATTATCAATGGAACCAATTTCCAAAACATTGTTAAAAGCATTTAAAAATTCCTTTGAGTTATCTGGAAATGTGGCAGCTTCCTCAAGATCCCATCCAACTATGATGATCTGGGCACCCTCTGCCTCTGCAAATGAAGTTGCTATGGCAGTAAAAACAATGTTACGGCCTGGAACCCATACTTTGCGTGCTGTTTCATCACAGACTTCCTTATTATCAAGTTCATCAGCTTTGAGTTCAGGTATCTCTTCATTTGAAGTTAAGGCAGAACCTCCAAGTTTTGAAAGCCATGGAAGATTTAAAACCGTGTGTTTTATATTCAATTTTTCACATACTGTTTTTGCTGATTCTATCTCCCTTTCAGCACTCCACTGTCCGTAGTCAAATGTTAAAGCATGGATTTCATATTCATCATTGAAGTACGATGTTGCAACTGTTGAGTCCAGCCCACCTGAAAGGACTGTTATAGCTTTTTTCTTGTTTGATACCATTTAAACACCATTATATTCTAGTTTTATGTTTACTTATTTTATTATCAATAAGAATACATTATCAAATTTATTTCCATATCATTAATATTCTATATCTTAAAAGTTCATAAAAAAATTATAACACATATTTCCATACAGAAATCTCAAGCAGAGCATACAGAACATTATATTGGCATAAAGCTTTTCTAAAATAATCTTACTCCAACCTTTCCTTGAAGGCCTCGTCTGCCCTCATCATCACATCTTTCAGGGGAATTCCAGTCTCTTCGGATAATCTCTTTGCATCTTCATATTCTACTTTACTACTTATTACTTCCTCACCAATCATTCCAACTTTAATTCTTATTTTCTTTTTTATTCCATTTATATCAACTTCAACAGGAATTATTTTCCGTAACACAATGTTTCTATGAACATAAGGTAACACCCGTACCCCAAGTGTTCCGGTTTCCCGTATTATTGCCTCCGAAATCTTATCACAGTTTGATGGTTTTGTTATAACCCTCAAAAGATGTCCGGGTCTGTTTTTCTTTGTTATAGTTGGAATAACAGTCACATCCCGGGCTCCGACCTCCATAAGTTTCTGAAATGTGTGTCCGATGACTTCTCCTGTAACGTTGTCCAAGTTGGTCTCCAATATGGATACATTGTCAGTTGGAACCTGTGAATCTCCATTTATTATCCTTAAAATGTTCGGAATTTCAAGATCATGCTTTCCAGCACCGTATCCAATCTTTCTATTCAGGAGGAGAGGATAAAAACTGCAGAACTCATCCACCATGTTAACAAAAAGGGCTGCTCCCGTTGGTGTAGCTAATTCATAATCAACAGGCCCCCCAAATACAGGGACGTTTTTCAGAATTTCAAGTGTTGCTGGCGTGGGAACACTGAGCATACCGTGTTCAGATTTAGTTCTACCTCCTCCCAGGGCAACAGGCATTCCGTAAATTTTTTTGGAGTTAAAACCAAGCTTATGAAACCCATATGAAGCCCCTATGACATCTGCAACAGCATCTGCAGCACCTACTTCATGAAAATGCACTTTAGAGATTGTTGTGCCATGTACTCGTGATTCTGCCTCCGCAATAGTTTTGAACACTCTCTTTGCAAATTTCAAAACATCAGGCAGGATTTCCTCATGTTTAATTTTATCCAAACGTTCAATGAGTTCCGTGTAACCTATTGCTCCTTTATCCTTGCAGTCCACATCAACATAGGTTGCAGAAATCCCTGCTTTTTTAACATCAGTTATTTTAACGTTGATATCTCCAAAGTAAGAAGCATAATGTTCCATAACTTCTATTAAACCTTCAGAATTTAATCCCAATCCAACTAAAGCCCCTAAAACCATGTTTCCAGATATTCCTGAATTTTGGGGGTCTATAACAATTACCATCCTATCACGAATCCTGATCTAGTTATATTCATGTTAAAACTATTTCATTTGTAATAATAAATTGAATTTATTCTATTTGTAAATCAAATTTATTTTTTATAGTTATTGAAATGCATTTATTATTGAATTTACTGAATTTTTAATATTGAAGTTTTTAATATTGAGTTATTCTTTGATCATATATTATTGAATTTTATAATCTTGAAGTCTAATGTTGTTGAAGTTTTTGGGGAGACTTTGGTGTATTGATAAATGAACCTAGCTGATCTTTTCAATTTCCTTGTCCCATACCTCAGGATTTTTGCGGATGAAACTTTCGATCAATTCCTTACAATTCCCCATATCAAGGTTGATTAATTCTACTCCATTTTTCATCAAGTAATCCTCTGGACCTTTAAGGGTTTTATTTTCTCCCATTACGACCTTTGGGATTTTATAGAGTAGTATCATCCCTGAACACATGTCACATGGTGATAAGGTTGTGTAAAGAGTGGAATTTTTGTAATCTTTCCCATTTAACCTACCTGCACTTTCAATGCAGTCCACCTCAGCATGTAAAATCGGAGAATCTCTCTGTAATAATTTATTATGACCTTTACTGACGATCTTGCCATTATTCACAAGAATAGCCCCTATTGGGATTCCGCCTTCATTTAAAGCCTTTTTTGCTTCTTTTAAAGCTTCGGCCATAAATTTGTAATGTTCCATGTAACATTCTTTCTCCATGGATCACCAGCTCCTTTCCAACCTTTATCCTGTTATCAAAGAATAAATTTATTTCCATATAATTAATTTGTCTATCCCTTACAATTCTCTGCTTGCTATTTTACTTATTTCAAACTCTTATCCTATACATTTATTTATTCATATGGTAATTGATTGATAGTTATTTACTATTATTTATTTTAAATATAGAAATCTCAGATATTAATTACATAAAAACAGGAAAATATTAGGTTATATTAAACAAATAAGTTGAAAAACATTGGAGACGATAAAATGGATCTTAAATCATTCATAGTTTTTATAGTGGCTGCATTAATATTTTTTTACCTTGTATCCTATATTCTTAAATTGCTTTAAATTTCAAAACAATTTAACAAAATTCAAGATAGTTAAACAGCGGGTGAGCCTTGTTAACTGGTTATAACCGGTAAGCCGTGAATATATAGTTTTGTTTAATTTTGTTCTAGCAGTAAAATAACATATAATTATTTTAACCAGTGAAAAATGTCCTAAAGTGAAAATGCCTAGCCAGAACCATCTTACCCCTCTGGCTTTTCACCTTTAAGTAAATAGTATCGCGCTGCTCCGCAGTTTGTACACCATACTTTGGCTGTTTTTCGATCTATTTGTATTCTCTGAATTGCCTTCTCCCCACAGTAGAAACAAGGAACTTCATTTTCAATGATCCATGCCTTAGGTTTTTTTTCTGGTTTCTCTTGATATGCATAATTAACAATTATTCTACGTATCGGAACCTCAAGAACCGTGTATCTCTCATCTTTCAATGCTTCGCGCAATAATTCAACAATAGCGTCGACTTTTTTTTCATCAACAATACTCGAAATAAGTACGGCCTCGGTTGAATAATCCTTAATAAGACCTATGGCAGATTTTGGATCTTCATTTATAGTGAAACCCTTCCAATCCTGGGGAGATATACCCCTGTACTCTAAAATATAAAAACCAGTTATTCCTGCATCTGTAAGGGCATTTACTGCCTTTCCAAGGTTTTCGGTCTCAACAAAGACCTGAAGATGAATCTTCATGTAACCACCTGTTAAGTATTTTTATATTGATCATAGTATTATAATGTGTTGGTGGTAAAATGAAAAGTAAAATTTGTACAGATGATATAACTATCATTAAAGATCACGAAACACTCATAATCCAAAGAGAAGACGGATTCAGGATAATAGGCAACCCTAAAGTTGGCAGTGGCCTTAAAAATATTAAATCAATAGTTAATCACTGCACCAATTACGATGATAAATTTATATTTCAGGATGCAAAAAAACAACAGGAACAGCTTCTGAAGATTATAAAAGATAAAAAAGTACCACAACCTGCAGCAGCCCTGGTAAATCAGACAGATATAACTAAAATGGTAACAGTCACAATTGAGGATGTAACAACAATTGTAACCATGGAATACACAAAAAGCGTGAGCAAAGGAATGTGCACAAATATAACTGTGCTGATTGATAAAAAACTAAGTGACGAAACACTTTTAAAATTATTCAAAGCCACATCTGATGCAAAATCAGCTGCTCTATGGGATTTAGGTGTTATGAACCATTTTTCATTCGATCCGTTGAATGGTACAGTTAACGATTCAATTTTAGTGGCCTGCACAGGACTCACATATGACTGCAACTCCCAATACGAAACCAAAGTCTATGAAAATGTTTCAAAATGTGTTAGAGAGGCCGTAGGTGAATCTTTAAAAAAATGTGGCTTTCCAAAGGATGTAATTGGATTCATGGAAGATGTTGGGGTCACAGTTGAAGATTTGGTTGATGCAGGGATGGAACTTGTTGTTGGGGTCGAAAAGACTGAAAAAATTGAAATAAAATTCCGTAAACAGATACTGAAATCGTTAGAAGACCTGAATGTGGTATCATTTGTAATAGCAGGTATACGGCTTGAAGAAGATTATGAAAAGCACAGGGTGAAAGGTGTGGACGTGGATGATGATCCCGCTTATTTTTACTCAGATGAGGTCTTTGGAATAGCTGTGGCCAACCAGATAGCTGGTACAAAAGCCACATTTAACTTCAAAAGGTATGATGAAGCGAAACCAGGTGTTTTAAGCGTGCTCGGACCCATGCTTGATGACGTGTTTGCAGGAATTATTGCAGGATGCATGTCCAAGATATTTGAGGAATGATTTATGGATATTAAACATGAGATTTATGGATATTAAATGTAGGATGACGATGAAAATGCCAGAAAACAAAGAACATGATGACAACAATCAGTGCACACTTGTAAAGTTCAGGGGAATTCCAGGTCTTGTATCCTTCTCAACGATCTTACCCATTCATATTCATACAAGCATTGAGGAAATGGCAAAGTTCACATGGTTCTGGCCTATAATTGGAGGGTTCATTGGAATAATTGTAGGTACTCTTGGTTTTCTACTTCTTGATGTGGTACATGTATCTCAATTCGTTGCAGCAGCTTTGATCTACAGTTTTGCAATATGGTTCAATGGTTTCCATCACCTCGACGGTCTTATAGATTTTGGGGACGGTATGATGGTTCATGGAACCCCTGAAAAAAAGATAGCAGTTATGAGGGATACCAATATTGGGGTTGGAGGAATTTCATACTTCTTGATGGTTGCATTGATAACCTTTACAACCATAGGTTCGGCCCCAACAGCAATGATATTTTACATCCTCTTTATATCTGAAATAGCCGCTAAAATGGGAATTGTGACATGTGCAACATTTTCAAACCCATTCCCCAATGGCACTGGTAGATTTTTTATAGAATCCATGAACATAAAGTTACTTGTAGCTTCACTGATTGTAACATCTGCAATTGGATTTTTAACCTTCAACATGATAGGAGTCCTTGGAATAATTGGAGGATTAATTGGAGGCACTTTTATTGCAGTATTGGCACGAAAAAACTTTAAATGGGCAACAGGAGATGTTTTAGGAACTTCAAATGAGGTTGCAAGAATGCTGGCCCTGCTTATAATGACTGTAGTTTTATCGAGTTTAGGTTAATTAAACTGGTAAACTGAGTAAATAAAATCTAAATAAACTTTTTATTGATAAAAAATTGATTAATGATTGGATCAAATGAATAATTTACTTTAATTTAATTTTAAACGAATTATTGAGCATAATAACTGCTTAAACATTGATTAAATATGATTATATAGGTTGAAAACATGAAAGTTAACGTTTTAAGACTTGATCACAGAAGAGGTAGAGACGCAAGGATAACAACACACGTATGTCTCACAGCAAGAGCTTTCGGAGCATCAAAAGTAATTATAAGCGGAGGTGAAGATAAAAATATTATGGAAAGCGTGAGGGACGTTGCAAAAAGATGGGGAGGAAGTTTTGAAGTTGAATATCGTAAAGATTGGGAAAACCTTATTGAAGAATGGAAAACTGCTGGCGGTGAAATAGTGCACTTAACCATGTACGGAGAACCTGTGCAAAAAATTACAAAAAAAATAAAGGAGTCTCCAAAGGACAAACTCATAGTAGTTGGAGGTGCAAAGGTTCCAACCGAAGTTTATGAAGAAGCAGAGTGGAATGTGTCCGTGACAACACAACCCCATTCAGAAGTTGCAGCCCTCGCGATCTTTCTTCACACGTTATTTGAGGGAAAAGAGTATGATCTGGACTTTGAAGGAGGTAAACTTGAAGTATTACCAACAGCCCATGGTAAAAGAATTTTAACAAAAGATAAAAAGAATGAAATCCATGAATAAATTCGTTTAATTTGTTCTATCTTAAGTTTGAACCAAATTTTTAAACTTTTTTTTAAACTTTTTTAGTTTCCCCCTTTGGGTTCCATTTTAAGTCCAATAATTGATTTCAATCTCCTAATTTTTATGGTTCATTTTCAGTAATTTCATTCAGTAATTTCAAGTCAACTATTCATTCAGTCATCCGTCAAAAATATTTAAATTATATCTCTTTTTTTTACGAATTCAATCCACTTTATTTAATCGACTTTAATCCGTATGATCTTGTCATCAGCAATTTTAGGTATTCCTCTACCGTCCCTGTTACTTGTGCAAATATATAAGTAACCATTATGTTCCACAACATCCCTAATTCTTCCAAGGTCTGTGAAAAGTGCTTGTTCTCCCACAACAGTTTTTCCATCCTCTGAAAGACTTACCTTTCTAAGCTGGTTGCCTCGAAGCCCTGCAACATAGAGGTTATTTTTATAAAATGCTATGCCAGACGGTGCAAGGGTGAACTCTGTGTAACATCGAATGGGACTTACATATCCCTGGAAGGTGCCATTTCCCTCGTGAATTGGCCATCCATAATTTGAACCCATTGTTATAATGTTTATTTCATCATTACGCACGTTACCATGTTCTGATTCATATAAAGTACCGTTTTGAGTGTTCCATGCAATTCCCTGTGGATCTCTGTGGCTGTAACTGTACACATAGTTGTTAAAGGGGTTATCTGCAGGTACAGATCCGTCCTTGTTGAGCCGGAGTATTTTACCTGCAAGGGAATTTTTATCCTGGGCAGACGTTCCATTGGATGCATCACCGGTTGTTACGTAGAGTTCTCCATCAGGCCCGAATTTTATCCTGCCACCGTTATGAATCTGGGCAGAGGGAATATTATCAATCAGCACTGTTTCATTTTCGAGTTTATCCTTTAACACGAATCTGGAAACCCTATTTCCGCTGTCAGATGTGTAGTACAAATAGACGTACCTGTTTTCTGCAAACTGAGGGTCAACAGCAATTCCCAGAAGTCCAGATTCTCCGTTTTGGATAACATTAATATCCCCAACAGTTTTCACACCATTCTTATCGAGCGTGCTGACCTTTCCACCCCTTTGCGTAAATATTATGGCGTCGTTGGGTAAAAAATCCATTGCCCATGGCGTGTCAAGGTTTTGAGCCAATACCTCTGTTTCATTTTCACTTTGATTCATGGGTTTTGGGGAAAATAGCATAAAGGATAGTAAAACTAGCAAAAAAAGAACAATAGTTATCAATATGATTTTTCTATTCATTACTAACACCATTTCAATTAAAATGGAATCGTATTAAATGAAACCATACATTTATTTCAATTATTTTTCTCTAGTTCATGGTAATTCAATTTATCGAGGGGCTATGAATGATTTGTTCTAGTGAGATTTTAGCATGTTTCTAATAAAATAGATGAATAATTGGATGATTAATCACAAAGAAGGTAAATAAATAAACGATTACGAGCTTAAATTAGTAATATATAAGGAGTATCATATCTTCTTAGAGCCAGTTTGAAGTAGAATAGTAGGAGCGTGTAATGGATGATAAAAAAGGTGGACCACCTACTTGTCCAGGAAAAACTCACCAAAATAAGGGAAAAGGGGATCAACAGCGTCCACTTCAGGGCAGGAATGATTGAAATTGGAAGGTTGATAAGTTACAAGTTTGCAAATACTCTTGAAGCCGAAACCATACAAGTTGAAACTCCCCTTGGAACTTCCGAGGGTATAAAAATAAAAGATAAAGAGGACATTGTGGTTGTAAACGTTTTAAGAGCCGCAATTCCTTTGGTTGAAGGTGTTATGAGGGTTTTCAGCGAAGCAAAATGTGGAGTGGTAGGTGCATGGCGCAGTGATGACCCCCCATTCAACGTGACTGTTGGCTACATCCGAATATCCGAAGTTCAGGATAAAATAGTTGTTGTGGCGGATCCAATGCTTGCAACCGGGAACACCATGAATGCAATCCTTGATGAAATAAAAAAACATGGAACTCCCAAAAGACTTGTCATATTCAATGTAATAGCCTCAAAGGACGGAATAAAAAAAGTACTGAAGAACCATCCCGAAGTTGAGATATACACATGCTCTGTTGAGAAAAAACTTAACAAAGAGGGATATATCGTTCCAGGCCTTGGAGATGCTGGAGATATTGCCTTTGGGAAGCCTTGCAATTGAATAGTTTGTAATTATAAGAAAACGTCAGAACTGAACATCACCATTGAAATAAGAACAGAATAAATAATTGAAATAATAACTGACAAGAATCAAATGATGAAAATCAAGGTAGACATCAAAATCCATGGTAAATAGCCAAATAGAATATCAATAGAACAAATCAGTCAAAATCAGTAAATTGATTCACCATGGGCCACTGCAACAATACATGGAATTCCACGAACCTCAAGTTTGTAAATGGCTTCCATACCCTCCTCAGGGAATGCTGCAACTTCACGGGATATTAACCTACTTGTTAAAAGTGCTGCGGCTGGTGGCGTCACAACGAAGATTGATTTATATTTATTTAACGCTTCAACAGTTTTCTCTCCAAGTGCACCTTTGCCTATGTGCATTTTAACTCCTGATTTTGCAAGAAATGGTATGTTTTCTTCTATTTCTTCCTTATTGCTGGTTGTTGGGGATATACCCGCACGGCTCACTGCAGTATGCATTATGGCCGAACCCGGAAGATCAGGAAGTTTTTCACCATTTAAGATTGATTTTACAAGTTTTGGCAGTGCAGCGTCACGACCCGTAAATATTGTGCCATATAATTCAATTTTATCCCCTATTTTGAGATCCTGTATGATATCATCGGTTATTGGGGTTTTTATCTGTTTTATATTGCCTTTCATTTTCAATACCAATTTTATACTTGTACGGGATTAATTCAAAGTTAATCAACGCTTTATATCCTTAAGATCCATGATTTATATCCTTAAGATCCATGATTTATATCCTTAAGATCCATTAAAAACGTTTTTATATGCTCTTCTTTTAGATGGGGCATTACTATGATCCTTATGGCCCTTGGGTAAGAGGCTATTGAAACTGCCCATCCCTTCTCCTTCAACAGATCTGCAATTTCATCGGGTGACATATTACCTGATTGAAATGCCACGATGTTAAGCTGGGGCTCTGTAACAAGTTTGAAGCCAGATTCCCTGATTCCTTGAGCTAAAGTACCTGTAAGTTCCATGCACTTTCCTGCAACTTTTCTGTAACCTTCTCTTCCCATATACTTCATCAAAGCCCATGTTGCAGCTGTTGAAGCCCCAGTACGTGTTCCCACAATTGTAGACTGCCTATCCTCAGTTAGATATGGAGTTTCTACACTCATAGCCTTTAAATACCTTTTTTCCCTGAATAGAATTCCTCCCGTTGGTATTGGAGCCAAGCCCATTTTATGTGGATCTATGGTTATAGAACAAACACCTGGAAGGTTGAAATCAAATTTAGGAAAATTGTAACCCATTTCATTTAAAAATGGAATTGAAAATCCTGCAAATGCAGCGTCAACATGAAGATAAATGTTTTTTTTGTAACATATTTTTGAAAGTTCTTCAATTGGATCTACTTTACCAAGCTCGGTAGTTCCTGCAACTCCCACAACTGCAACGGTTTTATCCGTTAATAACTCCTTAACTGAGTCCATGTCCATACAGTAATTCTCATCAAGATCTGCTTCGCGGAGCTTGAGACAAAGCATATCTGCCGCCTTTTTGAAGGAGAAGTGGGCTGATTTTGGGACTATTATTTCTGGGTCCCTTATTCCCTTCAGGATCCTGGCAGAATTTCTTGCGGCTCTCATTGCCATTATGTTGGCCTCAGTTCCACCGGTTATTATATGCCCACACACATCCCTTTTTCCAAGCAGCTCACCCAGCATGGTTATTACATCATCTTCCATGGCCTTCGTTCCCTTGAAAAGACCCGGATCTCCTAGATTGGATTCCAGAAACATGGTGTAAGCTTCAACTCCCACAGGATGAGGGCAGGTGCACATTGAACCCAGTATTCTACCTGATCTGTAATTCATGTCCTGCTTTTTGAACTCTTTGAGGTCATCAAACACTTCTTTTTTCGATATTCCCTTGTCTTCCATTTCTATCCCTGAAAAAAATAATGATCGTTTAAGATATCCGGAAAAATAAAAATTTCGTTAAAATAGAAAAAAATAAGGATTTAAGTCTTTATATAACTTATCTCCTTAATTAACTCATTATATATTCTATATTCTTATTCCTGTATGAGTTTCCTTGCAGCTTTAAGAAGTAATTTCTTCTCAACACGAGCCACAGTTTCTCTTACAGCTGGAATTGCATCGGTGTTTGCTGATACGCTGGTGATTCCAAGTTCAACCAATTTTTCAACAACATCTGGCATGCTTCCTGCCTGTCCGCAGATACTGGTTTTGACTCCGGCCTCGTTACATTTTATAATAACACGTTTTATGAGCTTCATCACTGCAGGATGTCTTTCGTTGTAGAGTTCTGCAACGTTCTCGTTGTTCCTGTCGATTGCAAGTGTGTACTGTGTAAGGTCGTTGGTTCCGAAGCTTACGAAATCCAATCCCTCAGCTATGAAGTCCTCTATTGTAAGGGCTGCTGCTGGTGTTTCAACCATCATCCCGAACTCAATGTTTTTTTGTGGTTTTAAACCTACAGATTCTGCTATTTTTTTAGCTTTACGGAGCTCATCTGGGTGCTGTAGAAGTGGTAACATGATTCCGATATTTGTGTATCCCTGTTCATGGAGTTTTTTTATGGCTTTGAACTCTGCTATGAGAATTTCAGGTTCGTCAAGTTCTCTGCGGATTCCTCTCCATCCAAGCATTGGGTTGTGTTCGTATGGTTCGTCTTCTCCGCCTTCAAGTGATTGGAACTCATCTGTTGGGGCGTCTAGTGTCCTGTACCAGACTGTTTTTGGGTAAAATGTATCAGCAACTTTTAGTATGTTTTCTACAAGTGCTTTTACAAGTTCGTCCTCTCTTCCTTCTCTTATGAACTTTTTAGGATGCACACCCATTGCAAGCATCATATGTTCCGTTCTTAAAAGTCCCACACCATCTGCACCGGTTTCTGCAGCTTTTTTAGCAGCCTCTGGCATGCTTACGTTGACTTTAACATCTGTAACAGTTAATATTGACTGCTGCTGGATGACAGTGGTTTGTCCTGCAGATCCTTTGGTTGCCTCTTCACTTTCGTCCTTGATTTTGCCTTCAAATACAAACCCTTTACGACCGTCCAAAGTTACAACTGAATTTTCTTTAAGGATCTTGGTTGCATCTCCTGTTCCAACAACTGAAGGTATTCCAAGTTCCCTTGAAACTATGGCAGCGTGACAGGTTACACCACCTTCATCTGTTATTACTCCACTGGCCCTTTTCATTGCAGGAACCATGTCTGGTGTTGTCATAACAGTGACCATTATGTCACCTAACTCAATTTTATCGAGTTCATCAGGGTTTTTAACTATTTTAACTGCTCCAGATGCCATTCCAGGGCTTGCTCCAAGTCCTTTGGTTACTATAATTCTTTCACCTTCAGATTCTTTTGATTCAGATTCTCTTGCTGTTTTACCAAGGGTTGTTACTGGCCTTGATTGTAGCAGGAATATTTTACCTTTCTCTATAGCCCATTCTGTATCCTGTGGGAACTGGTAATGATCCTGGATCCTCTTTCCAAGTTCTGTGAGGTTTGCTATTTCATAAGGACTTAAAACTCTCTTGTTTTTCATATCATCTGGAACATCGGTTTGAAGTGTCCTGCCGGCTCCTGTATCCCTCTTGAACATGATATTTTTAGTGCTGATCTGGTAATCTAAAATTTCACCTGTTTTTTTATCAACCCAGCACGTGTCAGGAGTAACGGATCCTGAAACAACTGCTTCTCCAAGCCCCCATGCCGCTTCGATTAAAATTTTATCTTCACCTGTTGAAGGATGTACAGTGAACATTACACCCGCTTTTTCGGCGTCAACCATTTCCTGAACAACCACAGCTATGTAAACCTTGGAGTGATCGAAGTTATTCTCTTCCCTATAAAAGATAGCACGGGATTCAAAAAGAGATGCCCAACATTGTTGAACGTAACTTACAACATCATCCACACCCCTAACATTAAGGTATGTGTCCTGTTGCCCTGCAAATGAAGCTTCCGGAAGATCTTCAGCAGTCGCAGAGGATCTAACCGCAACATAAACATTTTCTTTACCAATTCTGACGCATAAAGCATTGTAAGCTTCTATTATAATTGTCTTTATCTCGTCAGGCATTTCAGTATTTACCATTATCTTCTTGATACTGCGTGAAGCTTCCTGAAGCTGCTTGTTATTGTTAACGTCCAAAGCATCAAGAATGTCCATTATTTCATCGAAGATTCCTGTTTCTTTCATGAATTTATCATAGGTTCTGGATGTTACAACAAAACCCGGGGGTACAGGTATTCCTGCATGGGTTAACTCTCCAAGATTTGCTCCTTTTCCACCGGCAACTGCAACATCTTCCTTTCTCAGCTCTTCAAAAAACTCGACATACTTCATGCTAACACTCTTTTTGTTTATCTTACTAATTCTTCGCCTTCATCAATTACAATTCTGCATGGTACTGGAAATTTCATTGCAGCCCTTTTTAATGCTTCTTTTGCATCTTTGAAGTTTTTCTTGTTTGCTTTAATTGTTAAAACCTTTTGATCTGCATCAACGATGGCAACGGAACTTACTGCTTTTCCAAATGCTCCCCTCATACCGCTCTGAACCCTATCAGCTCCGGCTCCTGTGGCCATTGGATTTTCCCTGACAATGTGGTGCGGATAAACCCTTATCTTAAGGTGGTAACCCAGCCTACCAGCTTTTCTCTGCATATATCTGTTTGAAGCTATCCTTGCTGCCTCCAGTGCATTGTGAGATAACTGTGCCCTTTCTTTTACAGCCAAACTAAGTTTTAGAGGGAATTCTCCTGAGAGGTTTCCCATATCATATTGAACTATCCTTGAAGCAGGAATCTTCCTTATATAATCTTTTCTAGTGTATGCTCTAACCATAAGTTAATCCTCCTATATCAGAAATTTAAGTCTATAACGTTAATAAACATTACCCTAAATAATCTTCAAAATATTTTTCAAATCTAGTTTTATAAAATTAAAAGTACTCCTAATAAATTACTTAAACTTTCTCAAATTTATAATTCTCTAAATTATATAATAGTTCTCATGATTCTAAATATTTTTCAAAATTTTACTCTATAACTTATAAACCTTACCTTAATAAACTATATTCCCATTACTCTATATAAAAAACTATCATACTAAAAATTATACTATCATACTAAATCTATTAAAAATCTATCATATTTGGTGAAATCATGAAAATTGCTGTAACTGGAAAAGGAGGAGTTGGAAAAACAAGCCTTGCAGGCACATTGGCATGTATCTTATCACAGAATTATAAGGTATTTGCCATCGATGCAGATCCAGACATGAACCTGGCATCAAGCCTTGGAATACACGACAAAATAACTCCAATATCTCATATGAAAGATTTAATAAGGAATAGAACCGGCGCAGAACCAGGAACATCCTTTGGAGAAGTTTTCAAGATAAATCCAAAGATCTCAGACCTTCCAGATTCTCTATCCATAAATTACGATTCTGAAGGCCGTTTAAAGCTCCTGGTCATGGGGACAGTGGAAAAAGGAGGAGAAGGATGTATTTGTCCAGCTTCAGTATTATTAAAGGCACTTATGCGTAATTTAATCCTTAAAAAGGATGAAATAATTATAATGGATATGGAAGCAGGTATAGAACATCTCGGCAGAAAGACAGCAGAAGCTGTTGACATTATGATAATCATTGTAGAACCCGGCCTCAAATCCCTTGAAACTGCAGAGCGTATAAAAAAACTTGCAAGAGACATTGGAATCAGGAAGATATCCTGCATTATAAATAAGGCTTCAAATCACGAACAGGAAGAGTTCCTGATTAAAAAGCTGAAAGAAATTGATCTTGAGGTCATTGGGAAAATTCCTCGTGATGATTGTGTTATAATGGCAGATATGGAAGGTAAAGCACTTGTTGATTATCCAGATTCAACTGCTCTAAAATCCATCAAGAAAATTGCAGAAAATATTTTAAACTAGGATCTTGAACTAAAACGTGTCCTCAAACGGATAAAAAATGGAGATCAAAGCGATATGAAGATCAACGCAAGAATAACATTTAAATATAAAACATCAGATAATGCAAAAACTGCATTTAAATCATTGAAACCAGATAATATAGGATTTATAGATTCTTACAAAGATAATAATTGTTTTATTTGTAATTTAAATGGTGATTCTGTTGGAACAGTTCTTGCAACAGCAGACGACCTTCTTTTTTGCGAGATGATGGTTGAGAGGATCACCGAATTTGTAGAAGAGCAATTTGAAAATTGAGTTAAAAAGATTGAATGTTAAAAATATTATTAGTAATAGTCCTTGAAAAGAATTTAAATTATTAATTTTACCCTAGAAATAAATTTAACCAAAGGAAACTCAAAAATGTTAAATCTGAAGGATTATATGGTTGGATTTGCATTTTTAATCATGTTAACACTTTTTATAGCACAGCGATTAAAAGTACGTTCGGCCAGAAAAAAAGAAATTGAAAATAAGAAAGAAAAGAAGAAACGAAACAGAAAAAATAAGAAAAAAGGAAAAAACTAAGCAGAAAAATGGTTTTAATTCCACTTACAACTTTTCCCAAATTTCATCATAATAATGAGTTTATTCCTCTTTTTTCTCTTCAACGTTTTCAGGCAAAACTTCTTCAGGTGCTTCTTCAGAGGTTTTTTCTTCAACTTTCTCTGTTAAAACTTCTTCAGCTACTTCTTCTGTTGAAGTTTCTTCAGCAGTTTCTGGTTCTGTCTCAGGAACTTTTTTCTCAAAGGCATCCACAAATTCTACTTTCTCAACGTTTTCCATGTTCTCCCAGATATCCCTTGCTATTCTAAATCTTGCAAAGGTTACGTCTGCGTATGGTTTTTTGTCAAATTTAGCCATTTCATCCATGGCGATTTTAACTATTCCGTCTTCTATTTTGATATCGTGTTTATCTGAGTCTAGGTTTTGTGTTGGGTAGTGAAGTTCTATCAGACTTTTGATTTTCTCGATGTCATCGTCAATGATTTCCGCTACTTTGATGGTGTACTCAAGGTTTTTTCCTGCAAGTTCATGGTTGAAGTCAACCCTGACTCTTCCACCGCTTACACTTCTTATTTTACCTGAAACTCCTTCTGAAGTGATAACCATTCCGACTTGAGGTTTTAAACCTTGTTTACGGAATTCTCCCATTGGTATGAGTTGTACAAGTTTTGGGTCTCTTAATCCAAATCCTTCTTCTGGAGAGAGTTCGACTGTTTTATCTACTCCTTCTTCCATGTCAATAATTGCTTCGTCAAGCCCTTTGAGGAGGTGTCCTGCACCTACGACTATTGGTATTGCACCGTAAGTTTTATTCTCAGTTGAAATTCCAGCTTCTTCTGCCACCTTTTCATCGGTTGTGTCAAAGACGTCACCTGTCTCTTGAACCTTTCCTGTGTACTCTAATTTTATAAATTCTCCATTTTTCACTGGCATATCTCTAGCCTCCTGTGTGGTATTCTTTTTTGAAATTCTTTTAGAACTTCTTTATTCTTATAGTTTAATATACGTATTACAGATGGGTATCTGTCTATATATCTATGTACGACATCCTTAAAAACACCAGCCTCCAGTGAAGATAGAACCCTCTGGCGGTGATGTCTACTAAAACCCTGTAAAATAGATTTTTCAACACCATAAACAGTTTTAAATGGTCTGTTATTCACAAGAGCTCTAGCTGTCCTGTCATCAATCAGTGCAAGGGATCTGAGATGTTCTGTAGAACTTTCATTCACACGTTTTAATATGTTCTCCACATCCCTCACATCATGTAACGGTGCCCTTCCATTATCCATCTCTCTTTTTAAAATCTCAATGGTTTCATGGGGCAGCATATCTTCAGCAAGCAACATATCACCTGAAAGAACAGTTTCTCTGATTTTAGTGCCGCTTACACCTTCAACACGTTTTATAAAGATGAATTTATCCTTAAAATCAAAACCTATTTTTTTAAGAGATTTTGAAAGTGATACAATGACATAGTTATCCTCATCAAGTTTGCCTTCAAGTAATATTTCTTTAGTCCCCATGTCCACAATTTTATATGGTTTTGGGGCAACACCAGCCCCTTCATTTATCCTCCGGAGTATCACATCAAAACCATCGAAGGGTTTGTAACCCCTGGGTATGTAGTCTGCATCTAGGGCCTTGAACATCCTAGCAAGACATAAGGAATACTGGCCCGAACCCATAATACCCATTGGTGGCCCTTCAACCACAATATCAGCCCCAATAGCAACTGCGGATTCTGCTCGAGCCTGCCGGGTCATGATATAAGGAGTACCTCTTCCATTTCGCTCAAAGAGTCCTGGAACAACGGCCGTGAATATTCCATCTGGAACCAGCTTTTTTGCCTCTATCATACAGTGTCTGTGGCCCTTGTGAAGTGGTGAATACTCTGTAAAATCTGCCATTATTTTAACATCACTTTCAGGTTCCCCATATTCTGGTTCGATTTCTAAATCTTTTTTAAAGATTTTTTTATCCTTTGAAATGATGTTTTTAACGAATTCTTCCCTTTTAAGCATGTGATCATCTTTTGTGGTTTCAGTTTTATTAATTAATCCTTATTTTTTAGTTATTTTAGTCATTAAACCGGATTTTAGATCCTTCAATTAAAAATCATTTTAGAATTTAATTTTTTAGGAGTTTAGTAATGTTTTAACACATCTTCTTCCAAATATATTATTGCAAATTAGTTAACTCTATAAATTACAAGTTAATTCAATTACAAAAATTCATAAATTTGTTTAGAATAGATTTCAATTAAAAGATATACTTCATTATAAATTAAATTAATTACATAATTTAATTACAATTTTAAAGGTGTGCAAATGTCTGATCTAACTCTTATAAACTGCAAAATTCCATGGATAGATGGAAACTATTCTGTTAAAGTTGAAGATGGAAAGATAAAGTCCATAACAAAGCTAGCACCGAAATGTGATAAAACCATTGATTTGAAGGGTAAAATTCTTCTTCCAGGAGTTATAGACACCCATGTACATATGAGAGACCCCGGTTTAACCTACAAGGAAGATTGGAAAACTGGAAGTCATGCTGCCGCTGCTGGAGGTTTTACAACTGTTTTGGACATGCCAAACACAGACCCTAAAACCACCACAGCCGGAAGGTTCCATGAGAAACTGAAAATTGCAGATTCAAAGAGTGTTGTGGATTTTGGGTTGCATGCTGGGGTTGAAAATCTTGATGAAATCCCTAAAATAGCAAAGCTATATCCTGCTTCCTTTAAGATATTTGCAGACCTCGTTAACAACAGTTTTTTAATGGATGCATTTAATGAATTATCCAAACTTTCCAAAGTTGAAGATACCACTTCATCATCACAAAATGAAGCTCAAAATATCTTTAAGCCATTAATATCCCTTCACTGTGAAGATAAAGATATTATCCGGCACTGCACTGATAAACTAAAGTCTGAAGGAGTTTCGGATTCAAAGGTTTATTCCCGGGCCAGACCTGCCATTGCAGAGGAGGTTTCAGTTTCAAACGCAGTTACACTGGCTGAACACTTCAATATTCCGGTTCACATATGTCATATCAGCACCAGGAATTCCCTTGAAATCCTGAGAAGGGCAAAACTTGCAGGATGCATGGTCACATGTGAGGCAACACCTCACCATTTACTTCTTAATTCATCCTCCTTTGAAGCATTCGGCACCCTTGCAAAAACCAACCCCCCACTACGAAATGGAAGGGAAAACCTAAAAATATCTGATCTGCACAATGTAGATATCATAGGGACCGACCACGCCCCACACGAACTTCTGGAAAAGGGAAGGGATGTTTGGAATGCCCCACCAGGAATCCCAGGACTTGAAACCGCACTACCATTGCTCTTAACCGAGATAAATAGGGGTAACATCAATTTTAAAAACCTGAAACTTTTGTTGTGTGAAAATCCCGCCAAAATATTCCACATCCCAAATAAAGGCTTTATAAAGGAAGGTATGGATGCTGATTTTGTGGTTGTTGACATGAAAAAAGAAGGAATTATAAAAGCTGAGAATTTCCATTCAAAGGCCAAATATTCTCCATTTGAAGGCATTAAAGTTAGAGGAATGCCTGTCATGACCATTATCAGGGGAAATGTGGTTATGGACGATGGTGAGGTGTTTGAAAATAGTGGAAAGTTTGTCTACGATTCTACGATTGAATCCTCAACCCAAGGTTAATAGATCTTCAGAACAAATTAAAACCCCAAAGTTAATTAGAATGAAGCTAAAATTAAGCTAAATTAAATTTGATTTTAAGGAAATTTACTAGGTTTAAGGAACTCAACTAAAATTTAACCCAATGAATTCCCAATAAAAAAAAATGGAGTGATAAGATATGTGTGAATCAACAGTTTACAGTACAGACGGCACCAAGATCATGGAGGACGTCCTACATATAAAGATTGAAGGTGGAACTATACATCTTTCGGATATTTTAAACCAGGAAAAAGATTTAAAAGGTAAAATAGTTGAGATAGACCTGGATAAACATGGAATCTTTGTAGAGCTGAATTAGACTATTTTTTTAAACATTCTCTTTTAACATCTTCTTAAACACATAAAATTAACTACGGTTAACTAAGGATTATTATTCTTTTTACTTTATTTCCAGAGTCCAATTATTAATTCAAAAAAATATTTATTGAAGAAAATTATCAATAATTCTCAAAGAACCCTTTGATATAATCTTATTTGATCTAATTTTTTGAAAAAAAATAAAGATAATAAAAGTTGTATTTTACCTATTGCAACGAAAAAATATTTAAAAAACTTCTTGTTTAATCTTAGTGGACATATTAAAGAGTTATTAATGAAAAAGAGTTCGTGCCGTTGAAAATAAAATTTTTTACTTCAAATTTGTTTGTTCATTAAATAAAAATAACTGTTAAAAAACTTTTTTTGAAAAAAATCCACTAAAAAAATAAAAAATTTGGTGGAAATACCACCTAAAAATCATTGATTTTACTTATTGTTGATTTACTTGATTGAAAGCGCATCTTTTGTACATGCAGGTATGCACTGGTCACAGAGTATACAGAACCCTTTGAGGGGTACTTTTTCATCTGTGAGTTTCAGCATATTGTATGGACATACTTCCACACAGTCTCCGCACTGTGTACATTTATCAGGGCTGTACTCTATCCTTTTACGTTTGACAGTTTCACCATCAACTAATTTATCCATCTCAGCAATAGATAAAGCTCCGCTTGGACAGACCGTTGTACATGCACCGCATCTTGTACACATGGAAAATGATGGTTCTGCACCTGTTTTTTCTTCAGATGGGACTTCCATTCCTGTGTTTGTAGTTACCCTGATTGCATCGTTAGGACATGTTAATGCACAAGATCCTAAGAAGTCACATTTCTCCGTATCCAGGACAAGTCCTTCTGATGTTGCAGGTTTTGCAGGTCCAAGTTCAACGTCAAGGTTAATTGCATCCACTGGACAGAGTTGTTCGCAGAGTCCACATGCTGTGCAGACTTCTGGAAGTTCTACTGAAAGTACGGATGGTTTTGCTTCTATGAAGTTTCCAGGACATGCTTCCACACATACGTTACAACCTATACATGTGTCGTCGTTCACTTCAAAGTTGAGCATTTCCTTGGTACGTTTTTCTGGTTTTTTACCTGATATGTAAACTGCATTCCATGGGCAGGTTTGTGAACAGATTCCACAATATATACATTTGTCTTCGTCGATTTCAATTGAACCTCCGAGTTCTGGAAGAGTTATTGCATCAACAGGACATTCATCTACACACATTCCGCATCCAACGCAGTCTGATATGAAGATAGGTCCTGTGATTTCCTTTTCCAATTTTTTAGGTTCTTTAACACCAGGGATTCCTATGACCTCAACTGGGCATATGTCAACACATTTTTTACACATGACACAGTATCCTTCAAGTGGAATCTTATCCTCCCCAGTTAGTTTCAATATTTGCGGTGGACAAATTTCTATACAGTCACCACACTCATTGCACAAATTTGGGTTGAATACTACACGGGTTTGGGTTTCACCGCTCTCATCAATTACAAGTTCGTCAGTTTTCAATGCACCGGTTGGGCATATATCCACACACTTCGGCTCACCGCCACAGACATCACAGTATACCACATCTTCTGGTGACACTGCTATTGCTGCTGTTGGACAGGTGCCCTCGCATGCGCCGCATCTGATGCAGTCTTCCTTATTGACTACTATCATTTTTTTCTCACCTTTGAGCGGTTAAATTTTGTTTATGAGGTGTCCCTCACTGTCGTATACTTCTAGAGTTGCGAGTTTCATCTGTGTGTCGATTGTGTGTGTTGCGCAGGATAGACATGGGTCGTATGCTCTTATAACCATCTCCATTAAGTTGAAGATCTTGTCGTCTACTTCTACACCTGGTTTTATGTAGTCTTTTGCAACTTTTTGGATACCCATTTCCATAGCAGGGTTGTTCTGGATTGTTGCAACAACTATGTTTGCTTTGGTTATTAATCCATTCTCATCGGTCTGGTAATGGTGGGTTAATGTTCCCCTTGCTGCTTCTACTATTCCTACACCTTCACCGGCCTGTCTCTCAATAGAATCTGGGAATTTAGGTCCTGAAAGGTCCTCTTCTAATCTGTCAGCAGCACATTCTGCAGCTGCTACAAGCTCTATGAGCCTTGCCCAATGGAAGAGTAATGGCTGCTGTGCGTAGCCGAACATGTCTTTGAATTCTTTGAAGTAGTCCTGGGCTTTTGGTGTTGGCATTTTGTCTACGACGTTTAGCCTTGATAGTGGAGCTACTCTGTATATTCCGTCAGGGTATCCTAAGTCTTTGATATATGGGAATTTTAACCATGAGTATGGTTTAACGTGCTCTGCCATGTAATCGAGGTATTTTTCGCTACCGAATTCAGCGTAGAGGTTACCCTCTTTGTCTTTCATTCTCACGTCACCGTTGTAAACATCCCATACTCCTTTGTTAACTAAACCGCAGTGGTATGTGTCAACTAGTCCTAAGGAGTTTACAAGGTCTATGTTTTCCTCAAATATTGGTTTTGCAGTTGCAAGTGTTGCTTCTGCTAATTCAACGTTCCTCTGTGCTTTTTTGAGGAGGTCAGCCTGGGTTTCTTCATCAAGTTCTGTGGATATTCCACCAGGTGTGGATGAAGTTGGGTGAATAGGTCTTCCACCAACTGCCTTGACTATGTCCAAAGCATTTCTTCTGAGTTCTATAGCGCCAAGAGCAAGTTCAGGTGCGTCTTTTATGATCTGGAAGACGTTCCTTGTTTTTCGGTCTTTACCTGCTATAAAGTCAGGTGCTGCCAGGAAGTAGAAATGGAGTGCATGTGAGTGCATGAAAGAACCCCAGTTCATTAACTCCCTCATCTTGTAAGCATCAGGTAAAATTTCATCATCTTTGAATCCGTAACACTGATCTGCTGCTTTTGCAGCGGCGAGGTGGTGCTGCACGTCACAGATACCACATATCCTTGGTACTATCCTTGGTGCTTCTTCTACTGGTCTTCCCTGTAGGAATTTCTCAAATCCACGGAATTCCATAACGTGAAGTCTGGTTTCTTCAACATTTCCAGCATCGTCCAGATGTACGGTGATTTTTGCGTGACCTTCAATTCTGGTCACAGGTTCCATTGTTAGTTTAACCATTTATTCTTCCTCCTTTTGCATTTTCATTGGGATTAATGCAGCGGGGAGTGTGAATGTGTAGAATGTACCTACAATATCATCTAACTCATTTGCAACTTCTTCTGGGTCTACTGTTTTGTCAGATTCAACACCAAAATCAGATGCTATAGCACTTATCATTTTAGCTCCCTGATCCATGACTTTACCAGTTGGACCGTAGCATCCTCTGCATGGAATACCTATTGAAGGACATTCTGCTCCGCATAGTGAGATGGTTGCAGGTCCCATACATACGAGTCCCTGTGGTACAAGACAAAGTTCTTCTTCTGGCCTTCCCAGTTCGAACTGCCTAACAATTTTGTCCATAGCCATTCCTTCTGGTGGTTTTTCTCTTGGGCATACTTCACAAAGGTTTGTTGTTGGTATTGATATTTCTTCTCCTTTTAAAAGAGCTAGAACTATCTCTGCAACTTTATCTGACCTTGGTGGGCATCCTGGTAATGATAGATCCACGTCTATTGCTTCTGCAAGTGGCCTTACCCTGCTTTCAAGGTGTGGTATATCTTCTGAAGGGATTACTCCTTCTTCGTTGTATGTACTTGGTGAATTGATATATGCTTCTTCTATAAGCTCATCTGTTGTAGAAAGGTTTCCAAGTCCTGGAATTCCTCCGTAAACAGCACATGTACCGTATGATATAACAAATTTTGCTTTTTTCCTTAACATTTCAGCAAGTTCACGGTTTTCGTTGTTACGAATTCCACCTTCTACTATGAGAACATCCAGGTCGTCTGGTACTTCATCGTATTTTACGTCCATGAGTACTGGCATGAACTCAAACTCTGCCAATTCTAAAACGTCCAGAAGTGACTCATGTAAGTCAGCGATTGATAAGTGACAGCCGGAACATCCTCCCAGCCACATTGTTGCTATTTTAGCTTTTTCTGCCATATTTTCGCCTCTACTTATGCTTCAGCCGTTAACTGTTTTTTGAGTGGGGATTTTCCAAGCCCCTGTATACGGCTTACCATCATTTTAATGGTATTTGCGAATTTTTCTCCTTCTGATGCAGATATCCAGTCATGGTGGATTCTCTCCCTTCCAATTCCCATTTCATCTGCAAGTTTGTAGATTAATCTCATTCTTCTATCTAATTTGTAGTTTCCTGCGTCGTAGTGGCAATCACCGTGGTGACATCCTGCTACAATAACCCCGTCAGCTCCCTCGTGGAATGCCTTAAAAATAAACTGCGGTTCGATACGTCCCGAGCACATTACCCTAATTACTCGAACGTTCGGAGGATATTGCATCCTTGCGGTACCAGCGGTGTCAGCTCCACCATAGGAGCACCAGTTACAACAAAACATAACGATCTTCACATCATCCTCAGCCATAGAGTTTCCTCCTTGATTTGTAGATGTACTATCAATTGTACTATCTGATGTACCATCAATGTACATTATATGGATATAAAAATAGTTATTATAAAGGTTACTTATAAAACAAATTCGAAAGACTTATATAACAGAATAGGAATTTCTGATTTTTTAATACTAATCCGAATGTAAGATATATAAACCCACATAGATCACACCAGAATGATTTTTAACCATTTATATATGTTTTAAAGTTCTAAAATACTCTTTAAATTGACGTATATCTTTAATTCTCTGATCGAAACTTATAGTAAGTTCTTTTATTTTCATATAAATAAACTTAACCTTAACTTAACCAACAGATCTTTTAACCTTTCAGCTAAATTTCAACTAAAATAAACTTAACAATTGTTAAATTATGAGTATTATTATATAAAATAAATTACAAAGACTGGGATTAACTAAAGATTAGAAAAAAATAAAATTATTCACTTAAAATGGCGGTGGTCAAACTGCTACTTGAAATAACAGATTTAGCAGTAGAAGTTAATAAAAAGGAAATTTTAAGCGATATAGATCTATATATTGACAAAGGAGAAACCCATGTGCTTCTTGGACCCAATGGAAGTGGAAAAAGTACGCTTTTCATGAGCATACTGGGATTTCCCAAGTACAACATTACAAGGGGAGAAATATTGTTCAAAGGAGAAGATATAACCAAACTTTCAACCACACAGCGTGTTGAAATGGGTGTAGGGGTAAGTTTCCAGAATCCCCCAGCTATCAGGGGTGTTAGACTGAAAGACCTTCTGAAAATCGAAGACCATAAAGGTTTAGAATCCCAAGACGAAGAACTAAGCCCAGAACTCATGGATCTCACGAGAAAACTGAAATTTGACGAGAGTTTTTTAGAAAGAGACGTAAATCTGGGATTCTCCGGTGGAGAAGTGAAACGTTCGGAGATTCTGCAGCTTTTAGCACAAAAGCCCGACTTCATAATGTTTGACGAACCAGATTCAGGTGTGGACATTGAAAACGTGGAGCTTTTAGCAGAGGAAATTAATACTTTGCTTGATAAAGACAAAAAACCGGGTCTACGTGAAAGATCAGGACTTTTGATAACCCATCTAGGTTACATCCTGAACTTTGTGGGTGCAAACACTGCCCACGTTCTTATGGACGGCAAAATTGCATGTTCCGGAGACCCAACTGAAATTCTCGAAGATATAAGGAAAGAAGGATTTAGAGGGTGTGTTGAATGTTGCGAGATACATTAAAACGTGCAGAAAAAGCCAAAAAGAAACCTGCAGCTCTCGGTGAAGACGTAGACATTGAAGAATTTGAACAGGAAGAAGAGGGAGAACACGAAAAAATAGAATCCCTCCAGGAGCTTCCAAACAAATACCAAGAAACCCTGCTTAAGGTGGGAGTAGACCCAACAGAACAGGGAAGAGCCGGCTCTTTCATGCAGATAGACCAATCTGGAGTCTGTTCAAACTGCAGCTCAGAATCAATAGAACTCATGAACATAAAGGACGCAGCTGAAAAATACAGCTGGCTTTCAGACTATATGTGGAAGGCAGTTGCGGTAGATGCAGATAAATACACAGCAGAAACAGAATTAAGAAGTTCCAACGGCTACTTCATAAGGGCGCTGCCCGGCTCCAGGGAAGTTTTCCCAATACAGGCGTGCATGTTTATTGGAGACAAGGACGTTGCACAAACTGCACACAACATAATCATAGCAGAGGAAAATGCAGAACTCCATATTATAACAGGATGTTCCACAGGATCTGATGTCAGCTCTGCAATGCACGTTGGTGTTTCAGAGTTCTACCTTAAAAAGGGTGCAAAGATCACCTTCACAATGGTGCACAACTGGGCTGAGCAGGTGGAAGTTAGACCCCGAACTGGAATTATAATGGGTGATGATTCAACCTACATCAGCAACTACATATTAACGAGTCCAGTTCGGACCATACAGACATATCCAACAGCTTACTGTCAAGGTGAAAATTCAAGGGCTGTTTTCCAGTCCATACTCGGTGGTCAGAAGAACTCCATACTTGACCAGGGTTCAAGGGCGTATCTAACTGGTAGAAATTCAAGTTCAGAAATGGTAACACGTGCAGTTTCCAAGGACAAATCCCAAATTTACACCAGAGGACACCTTGCAGGCAAATCACAGGAAGTTAAAGGACACCTCGAGTGCATGGGCCTGGTACTGTCGGACGATTCAATGATATACTCAGTTCCCGAACTTGAAGGAAGTGCTACTAACTTAGAACTGTCCCATGAAGCTGCCGTGGGTAAAATAGCTGAAGAAGAAGTTTTATACCTTATGTCACGTGGTTTAACTGAAGATGAAGCGGCATCCATGATCGTAAGGGGATTTCTGAGCATGGATATTACAGGACTGCCACCTGAACTTGCAGCTGAAACTAAGAGAATGCTTGATATGAGTGTTAAGGGAATGTAAATCCTTTAAATTTCTTTTTTTTGCATTAAACTTTATTAAAACTAATTTTTATTAACTACTAACTTTCGTTACCCTCATTTTTTTGTTATCTTCATGATTTTTAAAAGAAAAACATGTTTAAGAATGAAATTTAGATAACTGTAAAAATATTTATTTATATTTGTGTTATACTCTAAAATGAGATACTATCAATTGGTACATAATTAAGAATGGATATAAAAAAGAAAACGAGGTGCATTATTCATGTATTTGAATGGTGAAGCATTAGTTGGAGACGGAAATGAAGTTGCACATATAGATCTTTTAATAGGGGATAAAGAGGGAGCTGTTGGTCAGGCCTTTGCAAACGCACTTGCAAATCAGGTTGAAAAACACACCCCACTTTTCGCTTTAGTTGCACCAAACATGGTCTGCAAACCCATAACCATGATACTGCCAAAAGTCAGCATCAGAAATCTAGAAGATGCAACCCGAATATTTGGACCGGCACAAAAAGCTGTTGCAATGGCTGTTGCAGACTCTGTTGAAAACGGAACAATTCCAAGGGAAATAGTTGAAGATATCTGTATTCTGTGCGGTGTTTTCATCCACCCAGCAGCCAGGGATCCATACAAGATTTACCAGTACAACTACGAAGCAACTGAAATGGCAATAAAAAGGGCTTTCAACAATGAACCATCAGTGGATGAGGTAATAGCCAAAAAAGATTCTGCAGGACATCCATTCTACAGATAAAACCAGGAAAACATCTTAAATTAGTTAAAAATTGATTTTTTTATTTTTTATTATTTTTATTATACTATTAATCTGCTAAAAATATCTAAAAAGAATTAATCTAAAGAAATTAGTTACCTCAAACGCACCATCTTAAGGTTAAAACTGGTACATGACTAAAAACCGTCATTAATTGAACTAGTTTAAATTAAAAGTTGTTTTAAAGTATTGAACCATATTTAAAGAGCAAACATTATTTTGTATCTTTAACAAACTAAAAAGGATTGAAGAAGGTTTTTTGAGTTATTCTGAAATTATTATGAACTCCCCAACCTTCTCAACTTTGCCAAAAGGTACTAGGATCATGTCTCCTTTTTTCTTTGCACCTTTAACATGCACATTGCGGCCTTTTTCTACCTTTATAACAACATCAGTTATTTTACCAGTTTTACCGTTTATCATGAGCTCTTCAAGTTCTCCAAGTATACGTGCATTGTTTGTTGCAACTTGATATCCCCTGATCTCACTCCAAACCTTTTCTTCCCCTTTAATGAGTTTCCTCTCTTCAACAACCATACTATCACCTGAAAGTTTTCACTTACGAGTTTTCCTCAAAAGTTCCTCTAAAACTATTATGTCATTACAGCTATTAATATTTAAGGCCAACTCAATCTTTCTTATTATCAAAACTTCCTCATTTTGTTGCTTGTCTGTACTTCTTAATATATTTAATCCAGATGGAACCAGATCTCCGAATAAAATGCTGGGTTTCAAACCATATTCTGCAAAAATTGCAGCTGGAACAGCAACACACATTGCAGGCTTACCACATTTTTCATATTCGGAGAGAATATAGTTCACTGTTTCACTTTGAATAAGTGGTAAATCCGAAGTTACTGTAAGTACTACCTGATTTTCGTCTTTGAAATCAAGATTTGAAATAGCAAAGCCCAGATCATCCACGTATCCTTTTCCTGGTGTTTTAATTGTCCTAATTCCAAGATTCTCCACAAATTCAACTGTTTGAGGAGTGTGGGGGCTTGTTGCAACAACGATATCATCCACCATGACCGCACATCTCAACGCATCTATCACGCGCTGGATCATGGGCATTCCCCCAACATTTATCAAGGGTTTTTCCCCTTTTAATTCCATCCTAGTGCCCTTTCCACCAGCCATTACTAAAGCTGTTACCATTTTAAAAACTTCTCCATGATTTAAAGCTCGTAAAACTTTACAATCTAACTTTTAATCGTAAGATTTATATACTCATTTTCATAATATAACATTCTCGATATAATTATATATAAAGCATGGAAGTATAAGATTTAGTTTTAGTAATATAATTAGGATGTAGTTTAATTTAAGGATATAATTTAAAATTTAAGAGTTGATTTTAAATAAAAAGATTTAAAAATAAGATCAGTACCAATGAAATTGAATAAAATATTGAAATAAAAAAAGTAGCTGAAAATTAGCTTAAAAAAATATTTTTTTGGATTTCTTCTGATTTATCAGCTAATAAATTTATCAAGTTAAGAATTAGATCATCAGAGATTAAACAACAAGAATCACGTGGGGATATAAAATGTTTGAAAATGTTAAAACTGTACTTTTACTCACCGTGCTCACATTTTTATTTATGGGCATAGGTTACTTCGTAGGATCCTTATTTGGACTGGGAAGCTTAGGGGCATTATTAGCTCTGGTGTTAGCTGCAGCATTGAATTTCTCATCCTACTTCTTCTCAGACAGAATTGTGCTCAGGATGTACAGGGCAAAGATGGTCTCAGAGCAGGAAGCTCCAGTTCTTCACTCAATAGTCTCAGACCTTGCAATGAGTGCAGGTATTCCGAAGCCAAGGGTTGCAATAGTTGAAAATGCAACTCCAAACGCATTTGCGACGGGTAGAAACCCAAATAATGCAGTTGTAGCGGCCACAACAGGAATATTAAATCTTTTAGATAAAGATGAACTTGAAGGTGTTCTAGCTCACGAGCTTGCCCATGTTAGAAATAGAGATATTCTCATAAGTTCAGTTGCAGCAACGATAGCGGGGGCAATTGTATGGATCGCCAATTTTGCACAGTTTTTCGCATTCTTCGGTGGTGGGGGAAACAACGATGATATTGGAGGAATTGTTGGGCTGATACTCATGAGCATACTTGCACCAATTGCTGCCACAATTGTACAGCTTGCAATAAGCAGATCAAGAGAATTCAAAGCAGATGAAGGTGGAGCAAGAATCTCAGGTAAACCATGGGCACTTGCAAGAGCACTTCGGAAACTTGAAATGGGCGTCAATGCCAGACCGATGGATGCAAATCCTTCAACAGCCCACATGTTCATAGTGAACCCATTCGGAGGAAGAGGCAAAAGCATTGCAAAACTCTTTTCAACCCATCCACCAATGAACGAAAGGATAAAAAGATTAGAAGAGATGTAAATTCTTCTAATTTATTAATTTTTAATTTTTTTAATTTTATCTAATTTTCTGAATCTTTAAATCCTTTTTTATGTTTAATTTGTCGCCTCCTATTTCTTACTCTATTTTTTTCTATTTTTTTAGAAAATAAAGGTTTTTTTAAATTTTAAAATAAATTTGATTTTTAAAATAAATTGAAAACTCTTGAAATAACTTCTTTATAAAAATAAATTTCTTTATAAAAAAATAAATGACCTCAAAATAGCTAATAATGTTACATTGTTTAATAATGTTTTTTTCTTTAAAAACAAGGCGTTAAACAAAAAAAATTATAACTTCATTAAAAAAAGAAAAGTAGTTACTTCTGATTCTGCAGCTTCCTTCTCTGGCCGAGTATGCATGCTCCGCCCTGTCTACCGCCAATCGGAACATTTGGCGTTCCCATTGAGTTCATACACCGTGCCATAACCGCAGCACCCATAGCAAGAGCGTCTGATACAAATATTGTGTTTTTAAAGTATTTCTGGACGTATTCAAGTATCAGTTCCGGTTTTTTACCGGTTATACCTGCCCTTCCAGTTACCCCTAACATCGATCCATCCTCTATAACTCCCTCATCAAATGCTTCTTCAACCAGTCTCTTCACCACAAGTGCACTCACGTGATCCAGCGTCGCAAATAATGTATGTATACCTTCACTTTCGTAGATATCATGGCCAAGTTTGGTTAATTCTGGAATAGCATCACCATTTTTACCCACATCACAACCTATTAAAGTTGTACCTGCCGCATATGCTGCTTTAGGATCTACAGGCACGGTTCCAAACCTATCACGCCCTTCTGGAACTTTTCTTATGTCAACGTATTCATGGGCCTCTTTCGCGAATTTTTTGGCAACTTTCCAATCTGCACCTTTTATAATACCCCTTTTATAAAGGTCCAAGGCCGCGCCTCCACGTTTGTCAACCATTTCTGTTCCACGGATTATGGAGTCTGAAATTCCCCCGGCCAGCCCGCAGAAGTTTCCTATTGTACGGGCGTAAGGCTCATCATTGTTTGTTATACGGCCGGCAAGGGTTGTACCAAAGTCCATTGAAACGCAGGGGTTTCTGAAGTCCACTTTAGTCCACTTGGCCCCTATCTTTATACCGGCAGTTACGAGTTCTCCTTCCATCTCGTTAGCAACCACTGCTTTTCCTGTTGGGGGCAGCACACTTGCAACTGCACCGTCAAATATGATCTTGTCAATCATAGTGTAGTCCTGCAATCGTTTGGGGAAGTTGTCCCTTGACATTGCCGGGGCCATCTTCCGTGGTGGTATACCTGCCTCGAGACAGCCGTTTGCAAGGGCAATTATTAGGTCACCCACCTCTTTTAAACTTGCAAATCCTGCTGTAACTCCTGTTGAACGAACAACGAAATCCAGATCCTTTTCTATATTTACATGGGCTCTTTTTAAGGATTCATGTATGGTGTCTCTTACCATTTCCGAGACAGATTCTTTGGTCAGCTCAACCTCCCACACTGTTTCACCGAATACTTTTTCACCATTTTTAGGCGACCTTATGTCACGGGTCATTTTCACTGTCTTGTCCAGAAGGTATGTTTGGCTTGTCCTCAGGTTTGTGGCTGTGAGTATGCACTTGGTTGTTGTGTTTCCCAGCTCCACCGAGGCCACCACGTAGTATGTGTCCGGTTTCATTGACAGACCTGAACCAACTGTTTTCTTCATGTAAGATGTTGATTTTATATCTTCTATAGATACGTACTTGCTTTTCGCCATAATTGGCTTAGAATTAATACTGAATAATTTACCAAAACGTGACAAAGGTAACCCTCCGAAATATTAAATAGTTCTCTGAATATGGTTCAAATAAGGATAAATATAAATTTTGTGAAATAATTTTTTTTGAATTGGTTAAACTTTTTAAAAACACTAAAAATCGTTAAGAAAGTGAAAAATAATTCATACACTGGAAATTTTTTTAGGGATAAATTAAGTTTAGCAGATTGGTACATTAAATAAAATTAACATTTAATAAATTATTGAAATTTTATCATAATTTAAAATTAATTTCTGAAAAACAAGCTAAAAAAATATTTAAAAAAATATGAAAATTTATTGAAAAGAATTATTTGGCGACTTAAAGTCGCCTTTTTTCTTTTAATTTTTGGTTTAGAGCAATTTGAAGAATGGATGTGTTTCCACTGGCTCTGTTCCAATGTCTTTTGCAGCTTCTGCCATGAATATGTCAGCCATACCACATGCGGAGAATGCCATTTTTGCGTTCTCGATAGGTCCGATGAGCACGAAGTCTCCTCCAACAGCTATCTGCATAAGGTTGGATCCTACATCACAAACAGGCCATACCTTTTTCTTGTTATATTCATTTTCTTTTTTGAATCCTCTTAACCAGTCCCATGCTGATGGAACGTTGTGTATACCGCTTCCTACTGGGTATCCCCATTTACTTTTAACAGCAAATGATGTTCTTAGAGCTGCACCTGCACCCTGACCGAGTGGTGTGATAGCAACGTCCATGAGAGGTTTGTCTATTCCACAGTCTTCTGCTGTTTTTAGAAGACCCTGGTCAAGTGCGTTTCCACCGTCTTCCCAGATTGAAATTTTACCGTCTACACCTGGTTCCATTGGGTTGAACCCAAGGACAATTGATGCTGAAATATCTGAGTCTTTGAGTGCTGCAATTTCGTCAGCGTCTGCAGCCATGTTCAGGGAGTTATATACTGCCCTGTCAGATAAACCTACTTCTGATGCGTATTTTGCACCTGCAACTCTTGCATCTCCAGATGTTGAGTCTATGAAGAATGGTGCGTCTGTAGCGTCGCCCACAAATTCTAAGTATTTAACTATCGCTTCTGATGTTGCACCGAATGTGTGCACGATGTGTGGGTTTCCAGTTAAGTCAGACATTTCTTCCTGTGTTTTGATTAAAGCTTCTGCTTTTTCTTTGTCGAAGGTTCCTGCTTTCTCATCTTCGATTATTTTATGTCCACCATAAAATATGGTTCCTGCTATGACAGTTGGATATTCACCAGGCTGTCCACCAATTTTAGTGCCAGCTATATCTAATACAACTTGTTCTTTGTCAAATCTAAACATACGTAATCCTCCTAATTAATTTAGACTCCACCAAATGATGATAGGATTGCTCCTACTTTTACAACTTTGAAGGCCACAAAAAGGATTATTAGTCCTATTATTATACCGTATAAAATACCTATGTCCCTGCCTATTTGTTGACCCATTCTCTGAGAGGTTTCACCGTAGTCAAACTCAACCTTTCTTTCTATGTCGTCAAGTTTTTCATTTATTTTGTTGTACTCATCTTCAGGGACTATAACTCGAGGTATAACATTTTTTTCTTCTGCCATTTATTATGCCCCCATCAATACCCATACTGCTGGTAAGCCTACGAGGAGCATTGCAAATATGAATCCCATAGCCATACCGTATATCCTTGTTGCTGTGAGACCCGCAAATAACCTCTGGTCCCTACCAATTAACTGGGTACGATATTTTATATCTTTTACAGTGCTTTTAATGCCTCTAACATTTGGTTTGTTTGATAATATTATCATATAGAACCCCCATTATTTCAATAGTAATATGGTTCCGAGAGTTAATATGAAGGCAAGACCAACAACCAGTCCCTGGACTTTTCCAGCGTACATACCTGCAAATATCCTCTGGTAAGAACCTACTGCTTTTACCTGAGTCTGTATGTTACGGATTCTTGCTTCGATTAATGCCGTTTCAGGGGCTACTGGTTTTACTTCTTCTCCTTCTTCCTCTTCGCCTTCTTCTTCGACCTCTATGACCATTGCTTCTTCTTCAAACGCACCTGGGTCCTTTTCAATGCACTCTTTGATCTTGGATGATATTGCCGCTGGATCTTCAACGTCAATCATCTCAACGAGCTCGAGCTGGTTTCGGAACCGGTCTATTCCTTCATCAGGTATGTTCTCGATGTAAGGTATTGCACCTGGAGCATCGATAATATTCCTCTTTTCAGGGTCTACTCCGTTATCCATAAGAGCCCTCATTGTGGCACCAGTTATGTGTCCCTGAACCTCAGATCCTGTAACTAAAAGGAAGCGTATGTTTGGGTTTGATATTATGTTTGCTATGACCTTTTCCATACCTAGGTTTTCTGTGTGTAAAGGACCAGATATAGCGGCTCCTGCCTGTATCGGCATGTCAGCCATGTGTGAACCCAGTGTTACTACACCCACCGGACTCTCAACATCGCCTACTTCGTAGTCCCCCGTAACTGGTGGCCATCCTTCTGATGCTGCTTTTTTTTCAGCCATGTAAAACACCTCCTATAATAATAAGGCGACCAGCAGTACAAGCCCTAAAACAAATCCATAGACCATATTTGTAAGTTTACCTGCTGTAAGATAAACTCCTTCCCTTCCAGGGTAAGCTCCGGGAGAGACGGTTGTTGGGTCTAAGGCATGCTCCATATCGTCTGCGGCAACCTCTAATTCTGCTATTTGTTCGTTTATGGTGTCCATTGATAGAATTAAAACTTCTCTACCTAACGCTGCTCCCACAATACCTGTGGAAGGGTCAAGAGTTAAGTTTGATTCAGGAACGATTTTTATTAAAGGTAACATTTCTACCATTCTTGTTCCTCCTTACTGTTCTCCCTCTTTTGGCCACCATCCAGCCCATTTAACTGATGCTGCGTCCTCTTCGGATGATTGGATGAATGCTCTAATTGAGATGAACCATGCGATAGCACCAATTACAGCTATTAACCACCATGCTTTGGATAAGCCAATTCCAAGTAGACCTACTATTGCCATGGACATGAAACCAGTGGCTGAAGCAAGTTTTAATGTTCTAACACGATTTTCATTTGGACCTAAACATGCGTTGAATGGATGCTGTATGGCCATGGTGTTCATGATGAACAGAAGAGCTATGAACCCTGTTGATACAACTGCTGTCAGTATTGCGGACATTGAGTAACTTCCAGCTATTGCTGCTGAAAATCCGAGTACTGATAATGCAGCTGCTCCAGAAAGTTCAGTTGTACACTGTACAAGTACAGGTATTTTCATATGAACTACTTTTTTACCAATTAAAGCCACTATTGCTCCAAGCACCATTGCAAGCACGAAACCGAATAATGGTCCAAGCATTGCTGGTACTCCTGGCATTAATGCGCCGGCTAAACCTGCTATTGAACCTACTATGGCTATTGCAAGGGACATGTATCCTATTGAAGGAACACCTGTACCTAAACCATAACTTGCAACTCTGGCTATAGCATCAGCACCCCATATTATGGCACAGACACCTCCAATTGCTGCGAATAATGGTCCTAAAGTTGGGATTGGTGTAGCATATACACCTAAAAGACCACCTACAACTCCAAGAGCTAATAGTTTTTTAGGGTTTACTTCGTTTCCTTCTGCCATCAGAAGACACCTCCTTTAATTAGAAGTACTGAAAAAATACCTACTACAAGAGATGCAAGTAGACATGCTAATACTCCACGTCCTAATCTCTTAAATTTAGGGTCGTGGAATCCTTCTATTGTACCACCTATATTGTAAGATGCAATAACTGCGTTCACAAAGAACATACCAACAGCGAATATTCCTGCTACTGTTGTGGCAGCAAGTGAAGTGTATGATAAGCCTGCTGTGGTCAATGCATTGTATAAAGCCCAGTAAACTAATCCTCCACCAATTCCACCAAGGGCAGCTCCGATTGTTCCACTTACGAAACATACGGTTGGAATTCCGTGACCTTCAGTACCTGGTGTTACATATTTTTCTTGCGGATATTTTGTTATTGGGTCGTATTCAACTTTTGCTGATGCAGGTACAATTCCTACACCCCATACGTATATGAAGTTACCTACTAGCATGGTTATGTCGAGCATGATCATTGAACCCACAGCACCTGCTGCAAGGATAACCCATAAAGGTGATCCTGTCATTGCTGCTGCTGTTATGAGTCCAGTCATACCGGAACCTGCTGCAAGCATAGCTGTACCTGTTCCGACACCTGTAGCTGTTGCTATAGCTGCTGGGGCACCACCTACCGGTATGAAGTGTACACCTCCACCAATAAGAACTCCTCCAGCGGTTATAGCACCGATTAATAATAATGGATCCATCATAAAACCTCCTTATTTCTCCTCATTCTTTATATGGTCCATATCTGCCTCTTGCGAAGACTTCTACTCTGTTGTTGAGAACTATCAGTAATAAAACTATTATGATACCTGCAACTACTCCACCTACTGCTCCAAACACCAGTGTTGTCCAGAAGCTCAGGAACACGATAAGACCGAAACAGAATCCTGTGACTGGTCCTCCGAATTTTGCACAGAAGTGCACAACATCAATGGAGTTCCTTGGGCCGAGTTCAGACTCGGTGGTTATGTCACCGTGAATTGAGACAGGTATACCTCCACCAAATGGGTAGGTCTGGTACTCCCTTTCAGCACCGTAGTGAACATCTCCTGTTGATGAACCTATTGCACCTATTGTTATACCCCAAAGCACTGCTAGTAGTGGTATTGGGAATGGGTGCCCGAAGCCCTGTAATGGTAATGTCATTAGATATGATAATCCTACTATACAAAATGTTACTATAAATCCATGGGCAGCTATTGGTCCCAGTGTTTGCGTAAGAACATCCATGAATACTGGTTGATTGAACTGGGATTCACTCACTATCCTTCCTAAGTAAGATGTTGTTGCAAATGCTGTATGGAATAATGCTGCTATAAATGCACCACCAGCTATTGACATTATAACTGGTAACTGTACCGCACCCATAAGGACAAACGCTACAGAACCTGCTATACCTGCAAGTACACCCATCTGAACTGGTTCACCAGAAACAGCTTTGTTGAAGATTCTGTGAAGGTTACCCATCTGGGGAGCAAGTTGAACCTGAGAGTTAGGGTTACTCATTGAACCAGTATCAGATTCTAAGTCCTCTGCAGCTCCTGCAATTGTTGCAGCAGCACCCATGAGAGCGACAACACCTAATCCTGTTATCATAGGGTCCATTTTATTTCCTCCTTATTTTTCAATAAAATAAAAAAAATAGGTGTTTGAAACACCTATTTATTTAGCTGGAGTGATAAGATCTCTTTCTCCGGCTGGTTCGAATTCTCTTAATGCACCTTTAGCAAACTCTGCACGTACTTCTGAGAAGTCAAATGCTAAGTTGTCGTCAGCAAATGCGATTTTAACCAATGGGTTAAGCACAAATGCGTCTTTACGTGCTGCGTGTGCAGACTGAGCTATACCTGCGTATTCACCCTGGTGTCCAACGTTCATTGCGTAGTTAGGGTAGTTAGGTCCTCTTAATTCTGTAGGTAATCCTTCATCTCCCCTAATTGCAAATACGTTAGCTGCACCACACTGATCCTGAAGGTCGTAACCATAGAAACCAAGACGTGAGTGCTGTTCTTTGTGGAGGTACATTGAAAGGTACCATGCACTTAGACCAGTTTGTGCGTTTCCAGTTGCAAATCCAGTTGAACAACCTGCTGCTGCTGCTGTTACTGCTGCTCTCTGTGATCCACCGAACTGGGTCTCGAGGAGAGCTGGGTATTCTTCGTACTGTTCAAGTGCGTAGAATGTAACTTCAGAACCTACGTCAAGAACTGTTTCCATGGTGTTAGGTGCTTCGCATAGTCCACCGAATTTGTCTTCGACGTATTCTTTACCGTAGTAACAGAAGTCGTCAAGAACATTGTCAGTGTAAGCTGCTGTAGCGTACTGTGTGAATCCAACACCACCGGACATGTATGATCCGAGCCAGATCTGGTCGTATAACATTGCACCGGTTGCAACAACGTCGAGTGTTACCCTTACTGGGTCATCGGCGTATTTCCTTGAGGACTGACATATGTCAGCTAGATAACCGAATGGGATTCCACCAGGTTCGTTTTCTCCTCTTGCCCTTCTTTGTGGTAGAGCTGTACCCATGTGTATAACTGCTGCGTGTTTTGCAGCAAATGCGAAGTCACCGGTTGCAGCTTCTCCTGCACACTGTTTGTAAGCTGAGATCATGGACATACCGATCTGCATAGCAGACCATCGGGATGTTGTACCACCATCACAAGTCCTTGAGACTATTGTTGGGATCCTGACAGCTTGCCAGATACCGTCTCCAACTTCAGCTTTAAGAACTTCTGCCTGTTCTTCTGGGAACATTTTGTTTATGTCTAGAACATATGCAGAGTCAATTTCATCTGCTATTTCGTCGTTACCTGTGAAGACTTTCACGTAACTGTCTGCAACAAGTGCAGGGTTGGTTTCCACCATGTGTTCCTGTACAACTGCTGCACCAGGCATTGCGTGGTTTACAGTTTCCAGGTAGTGTGTGATTGTCTCAGGGGTAACTTCTTTACCTAACCTTTTCTCTATAACGTTGTGGGCTGTGTCTAATCCTACAATAACAGTTCTTCGGATGTCATCCCACATCTGCTGCATTGCAGCGTTGTTTACAAAGTGAAGGTCATCACCTTCAACAAATGTGTCTGTGGTTGAGACCTGGTAAGGCATTAAAACCCTTTGTCCTAATGGTGTACCAACATCTGGGTTGTACTGAGGGATTCCACGTTCTGCTGCTATTTTTTTACCAGCTTCAACGAATTCCCTTTTCCTTTCAGACTGTTTCCATCCACCAAAGGAGTAGAAGGTTGTTTTCTTTTCTTCTGGGTCTTCTTTGAATTTCTTATTTAGAGCGTCTATAAATTTTTTATCAGCCATAATTCCACCTCCTGATTATTCAGGTTTGTATCCGCCTTGTGATCTTCTTACGTGTATTCTGTGGAGTACTTCTACTGCGTCTTTGTCGTCTCTGTAAGCTTCACCATCTACCCTGTAGATAGTTGTTTTTGCTTTAAGTGTAGCGTCATCTAGTGGTTCACCTAAAACAACAGGTTCATCAAGCTCGTCACCGATCTGATCTTTTACAGCTTCAACTTTTCCGGTTTCTTTGTTCAGGATCTGCCTTCTTAACATGTCGAACATAACACCGTCTTCATCGAGCCTGAGAGAGTGACCGTGAACACTTTGACCCCTTATACCCGTACGGGCTGGGTCGAAGAATTCTGTTTCAAGAAGTTCCTTGGAGATTTTCTCAAGGTCTCTTTCCCTTGCTTCGATGATCTGCCTTCCAGATAGTGTACCTGCGTCAGCTCCTCTGTATCTGTGTAAGTAGGCTCTTGATCTTACGAATGGCTGAGCTGGGGCGTTGTACATTGAGTCAACGAACTGAATGTATCTTACCCTGTCACCGGCTTTTGCACCGTCAACAGCTTCAACCATTTCTCTTATAGCGTCATCTGGTTCATCCATTTCTTCTAGTGGTGGGTGTACACTTGGGTACTCCTCACCAGGAGCTCTGTGACCTAATATCTTTACAACATCTTCGTCTGAGATTTCTCTAAATTTTTCTAGTTCATAATCAGGGTTACTTAAATTTCTTCGGTTTTGAGCAACCTGACTAGTTCCGGGATAATATTGTGCCATATTCATGCACCTCCTAATGCTAATCTTACCTTTCTAATAATTTCATCCAACTTCTCTTGGGGACAGGTTTCTCCTCTAATAACACCACTTATTATGTCCACAATTTCACCTTGAGTTTTAGGTTCTTCGGGCATAACAGCTTTAGTTTTGACACCGATCTGTGCAAAATCTTCAAAGTCAACGGGATATTCACATATGATAACACAAGGTCTGTTAACATTCCTCAAAATCAGTCTCGCCTTGTAGATGATATGATGCTTCACACCACCAAGGTGTACAACAACTACCCTGTGCCGTTTTATCTGCTCAATCTCCTTTGGAGTGAGTCCGAAAAGGCTTCCATGGCCTGCTGTTGGAGCGTCTTGTGGAACACCTGATCCTGCGTTTAAAACAAGCGTACTTGTCTGTATGTTAGCTTCCCTAAGAGCAAATGTGATTTCACAAACAGGTTTAGTTATGTGCCTCCGTCCTGGAGACATTGCTATTGCCAAAACTTCACTTCCACACTGTGCAAAGGTTCCTCTCTGGGCAATTCCTCCTCCTTCACCCATTCCCATGGTTTCTCTGCAATCTACAACATGTGTGGATTTTCCAATCATGTTATTTTTTCCTCTTGAGTATTTTGGCCCTTTCACTGAGTTTGGCGTTTTGATCGGTCAGACCGATCATTTCTTCTGGAACTTCGTCCAGTTTGTCTCCATACTTTATCTGATCTGTTACTGTTTTCTGTTTCCTTATGAACAAACCCATGTGTATGTTGTAGCCAAAGGGTAGATTATCCTCACATATTTCACGTATTTCATCTATTGTCTCTTCCCCGTCGATTTCCATTAAAACTCGACCAGTTTTGACTTGTAAATCTACTTCTTCCCCTTTGACGATTATAATCCTGCGATCTGGGTTTCCTGCTTCAGGAGGAAGTCTTTGTCCATGTAGAACCATTCTTTTAACGCCTGCAACCTTATCAAGATCATTTAACAATCTTTCAGTTGTATCAGCGCTTAACAATCTGTGTGGAAATATTTCAATGTCCATTTACTGTCTTACCCCCAAGTGTGGATTAATTTAGACCTGATCTTTTATGTTGACTGCTGCCTCCACTACATATTTGAGTGGTTCTCGGAATGCATCAACTTGGCTGAATACTTCTTTTATTAATCCGGAAGTTGCTTCTGGGGAAAACATCTGTGTACCTGCATCTAAGGCCATTGCGGCTGCTACACAAGGTATAGCGAACCCTTTACTGTGCCTTGTAACAATGTGGTTTCCGTTGAATATACCTGGACCTCCACCACCGTATATGGAGTGGCTGAAGAAGGAGAATCCTACAGCTGTACCTTCTACCCTACCAAAGTCTACGCCTGGTAATCCTGTTTCAAATTCCATTATATCATTGAAGTATAGTAAAGATGAAGCAACGTTCTGTGCAGCCCTTGAGGCACCTGCATTAACCATTGCGGCAGAAGTCATACCTGCTGCTGCATATGCGTTCCATTTTGCGAGGTCGTCTGTACCGTATAGTCCAAAGCCGTTTAGGTCTTTTTCAACACCTATAACACCGTCAGCTTCAGCCCTTGCAACTGTGTCAGCTACAACGGATCCAACTGTACCTTCTTTACCGTTTGCTTTAACTAAATCAAATACCATGTTGTCAGCGTTAAATCCTTGGTATGCAAGTCCGAGGAGGTGCATCCTTTCAAATGCTCCTACTGCGTCTCCCATCTCAAACATTGCTGATTGTTCTAATAAGCTAGATAGAGCAGTTGTCTGCATTGTGTTTTTGAGTGTTGTTGCTACAACGTGGTTTACCATGATGTTCCTTAATGCGTAACCTACACCTTCAAGTTTCTGAGGCACATCAAGCATTGTTGCTAAGTTTCCACCCATATAATCAACTGTCTGTGGGTATCTACCTAAAATAGCTGCTTTAACCATGTTTGCATCGTACATGCTTACATCACAAACATCTATTATGGCTTGGATAAATGCTGAAGCAGTTACTGAAGCTGCTGCTGAGTATTCAGCTGCTGCATCAAACCTTACGGTTGGTATCTGCACAAGTACCCTTTTTCCACCTGCTAATAATTTTACGTTTGTGTTGTCAGTTTCTTCAACTTGGATAATTTCTTTTGCTTTTTCTGCAATGGCTTCAGCATTTCCAACTAGGTCAAGATCTAATTCTCTACCTAAGATTTTACATGCCTTTCCACCGACAGTTGCGTTCCTTAAAGTGTTTTCTGTACCTTCTAGGTTTACAGCTACAGTCCTTTTTACACCCTGAATGATCCCTTTAATTGCTGGGTTCCTCAATGGACTTAGAGCTTCTAATGGTACTTGTTCTTCAACGAGATTGCCTCTGTCGTCGTACAAGTCGATCTTATCTTCAAACTTTGCCATTTTTTCCCTCCTACGAATTCTTGTACACCATTTCTTTTGTACTACAAATTTCTGTGAACTATTATTGATTCAGTTCACAGTGAGGTTACCCTCTTAGTACTCTTTTGATATACGGAACTCAATCTTTGGCTTATATGTTATTAAAGTTTCTTCTTGAATCAATTAGAAAGATTTATAAATGAGGATAAGTTAAAAGTTTCCTAGTGTTTAAGTTAGTTCTTAAGGTACTTTAATACCCAAAATTACTTATTTTACATATTAAAAGAAGTAGGTATTATGCAGATAATAGCAGATGTAGGTGGAATACCTGGTAAAGACTGCAGAGGATTCTGTAAATATTGTTATTTCAGAAAAGTAAAGGGTAACGATCCTCTTGGATGTAGATATTGTTCACCAGGGAAGGTTGGTTGTGAAAAATGCACAACCGGAGTTAGAGAAACAAAAAACGAATTTATACCTCCTTTCATGGTTGTAAACTCGGTCCAGAATTCCCTTATGATGGGTAACTACCTTGAAAATGATCTCAAGGTGAATATAAGCGGAGGAGGCGACGTTAGTTGTTATCCCTACCTTCAAGAAGTTACTTCAGCATTAAACCAATGGAATCTTCCCATACACCTTGGTTATACAAGCGGCAAAGGAATAGACAATTCAAAGACTGCAGAAGACCTCATGTCTCAGGGAGTTAACGAAGTAACTTTTACGGTGTTTTCAACAGATCCTGGCCTCAGGAAAGAGTGGGTTGGAGACCCAAATCCTGAAGAAGCTTTGAAAGCTCTTAAGCTGTTTTGTGAGAGCTGTGAAGTTCATGCAGCGTCTGTAATAGTTCCAGGTGTAAACGACGGTGAAAAACTCTTTGAAACCTGCAGCAAACTCGAAGAATGGGGTGCAAAGGCGTTCATACTCATGAGGTTCGCAAATTTCAGAAATCAAGGTCTTATTTTAGGTAACGAACCCATTTTGGAGGGAGTAGAACCACACAGCTTAAATCAGTTTGAAGAACTCGTTAGAAGAGTTAACGATGAGTTCAATCTTCGAGTTACAGGTACACCACTTTGTGATCCTGAAAATGACACACCTTTTGCAATTTCAAAGGATAAAAACAAGGAATACTTGGATATTCTTTCGGAAATTAAATCTGAAGCCACAATATTAACAAGTAAAACTGCAGCACCATTTATAGAAAAAATAATTAGGAATATTGGAGCTGATGACTTTGTAAACGTTGTTGCGGTGGACCAGGATATAGGATGTTTAATTACCCAGCAAGATCTTGAAAATCTGGACCTTAAAGAGCTCAAAGAGACTGTAATATTTCCTGGACGTGCCTTTGTACATAATAAAATGGCTGAAAAGGTTCTGACTAGGGATGGTGTGGATAGGATAGTCATGCGAGGCCCCGAAAAACTTTCCGTTGATGGTGAGATGAGTGGAACGCTTACAAAAGAACAAGTTCTTAAAAAAGAATTGATAGCCTTCGAAGATTTAATTGAATATATAAATTTCTTCGGGGTTCGAAAAAATAAATAAACTAACTATTTTTATTTTTGTTGTATTTATTCTATAATAAAATATTTTCATCTAATAAGCCCAATTAAACTTTAAAATTGTTAGTTCACCCATTTTAAATGCTTTTTTAAATTTAAATTTGTCTCAATTCTTTGTCAAAATCAAAATATTCAGTATAATAATATATAACTCAAATTCTAAAAAATTTTAATTAAACATAAAATCTAATAAACTGGTTTTAGATAACTTAACAGTTGATTTGGTTGTTTTAGGTGAAGTTGACTTCCAACCAAATTTCCAAACACAAATAAAAAAATTATCTCAATTCATTAAAGCTTATGTTTCCACATTCATGATAACTATCGGGAAAAGCTGTTTTTATGTCATTTTTATGCCTTGTACAGTGACATGGCATTAAAAAAGGTATTTCTTCAAGAAAATCGATACTCTGTAAGTCATGCAACCCCCCTACAACACCATAAATCTTCCCAAATCTTTTTGCAGTTTTAATTATATTTTCAAGACCGGGATGTGCACAGCCCGTCAAAACAACCACTCCCTTAACTGTTTGGAGTATTAAAGATTGTTCAATTTTTTCATTCCCCAGTTCACCTGTTGAATAAACTCCTTCACATATTTCAACTGGATTTGAAACCTCAAAAAGATTTGAATATCTCTTTATTTCATTTTTAAGATTTTCTGAGAAAGATTTAGGAACATACACTTCTGGAAAATCAGTGCCAGCCAAAATGTGATTCAGTCCACTTATATGATCCCAGTCCTGGTGGGACAAAACCAAATTTTGGATATTTTCAGGTTTTACATCAAATAATTCCATATTATGAAGCAATACGTTACCATCCCACCCTGTGTCAAATAAGACGTTGTTTTTATCTGTTTCTACAAGACATGAAAATCCCCAGCTTTTCATGAAATTTTTAACGCCTGATTCATTGTTGTAAAGGATTTTAAGGTTCATTTTACACCTTTGATTCATTGTATGTAATTTGATATTCTAATTATCCTATAACAAATACACATTTTACCGGCCTTTTCAAAAAAATGGGAGATTTATAGAGGATTTATAGGAGATTTATAAGCATATACCACACATATGTTACCTATGGCTTATAAATCGTTTTACTTTCTATTTATTCCTATTTAAATGGTTTACTTCTCGATTTCAAACTCTATTTTACCCACAATTTCTAGGAATTTCTTTGATAGTACTGATTCGGGGTGTTTAACCACCATTGGTGATCCTTCATCTGGTGCTGTTGGAGCCTTAGGGTCTATTGGCAGTCTACCTAGGAAAGGAATACCCATAGATTTTGCCATTTGTTCTCCGCCGCCTTGACCAAATATTGGGGTTTCTTCGCCGCAGTGGGGACAAACAAAACCGGACATGTTTTCTATTACACCAATGATTTTGATCTTCAACTGTCTGGCCATGTTAACAGATTTTTCAACATCATCAATTGCAACGGACTGGGGCGTGGTGACCACAACAACCCCATCAAGGAATGGAAGGGTCTGTAAAACGGTTAATGGTTCGTCACCAGTTCCCGGAGGATTGTCTATGATCAGTACATCCAAGTTTCCCCATGAAACATCTGCTAAAAACTCTCTTATTGCTCCAGTTTTTTGCGGACCCCTCCAGATAATTGGTGAGTCATGAGACTCAAGTAAAAATGCCATGGACATCACTGCTATGCCTTCATCAGTTTTCACAGGCAGTAATGAATTTCCTTCAATTTCAATCTTCTTTTCCTCAACTCCCATCATCTTAGGAACGTTTGGTCCGTGTATATCTGCATCCATGATTCCCGCTTTATATCCCTTCTTGGAAAGGGCAGCTGCCAGGTTCACAGCAACCGTGGATTTACCAACCCCTCCCTTTCCACTCATAACTGCAATTTTATATTTTATATTATTCATATTCTTTGTAATTTTGATATTTTGCTCCATTAAAGCTAATTTCTGTTGTTCTTGAGGGTTTCCTTGATGTTCATTGACCATTTAATTCACCAGCATATTTTAAGATATTTTAAGATTTACTCAATAACCTATTAAAAACGAACTTCTATTTAAAAATAAATAAAACGATTTTAATTGTCTTTAGGACAGGAGTTCTCATTTGTTGAAGAAAGTTTTCCTGCGTTCCATTGTTTAATTACATCTTCAACAGTTCCTGAAGCTCCTGAAAATATGGTTATACCATTTTGGGTTAATATGGATATTGCCTTCGATCCCAAACCTCCGCAGATCAAGATATCAGCACTTGATTCTGCTATTATTTCAGCAGGGGTCATAGTTCCACCTTCATGTCTCCCTGTACATTTTTTAGATTCATAACATTTAATTATTCCATTTTCAACTTCGGCAAAGACGAAGTAAGAAGTTTTACCGAAATGTGCTGACATTTCAGCGTATGGGCCTATATCGCTTTCTGTAGGTACGCAAATCATGGTCATTTTTGTTACCTCCTTACTCTGCACCGCATAAAGATGTGTCACATTTGGGACATTTAGCTGTTCTGCATGGGATTCCCGGAGTTTTTTCAGATTCGTAACCACACTGGGGGCATTTGCATACCCTTGGAGCACCGGCACCCATCCGTGCGCCACTTCCTCCTCTCCTTCCTAAACCTGGTTGTCCCATCGCTTTGGGAATTTCTTCCTCAAGAGAAATTGTGTATATGTCTTCAGATTCACAGTCAGGACATTTCTCATATTCTTTTTCAGGACTGTGCCATTCAAAGCCACATACCCTGCATTTATACCTTCTTTCGTTTGTCATATAGTTTCCTCCAATTATTTCTATTATTTTGCCTTCGACCAGTGCTTGGGCAATCTTTTGCCGGGACAAATTTATAACGGTGAAATGTGGGCTGTGAAATTCCCATTAACGTAGTTGCTTACTTTTGCTGTATCTGCTGATAATCTCGAAGTCTCACTGCCTCAAATTCATCTAAATTTATTTTTATAACTTCAAATTGCCCGTTATTTTTAGTATCTGGTTTAAAACACCTTACTGATGGTTCTCCAAATATTTTCCTGCATCTTCTTGGTCTAGGCATGTTATGAATATATATTCATAACTCTATTTAAAACTATTGAAATTTAATCAAAAAATTAATCAAAAAAAGATTTAAAGCCCATATCCGGATTTAATCCCAATTTAAACTTATTTAAAACTTATTTAAAACTTATTAAAATTATACATATTCTAAAAACAGGAAAATAACTAATAAATTAAAGAGTTTCTAAATCAAAACAAGATAAAAAAAATAGAATAACTTTCTAATTCGAAAACAAGTTAAGATAATAAACAAGTTAAAAAAAATGATATATCTTTAAATATTTAACCTTGAACTCCACTTCTCAAATTAATCAATGTTATCTCACATTTTGATCCCAGTCTCATAGGCGGTCCCCATGTCCCGGTACCTGGAGAAACGTATAAATAAGTCTTCAATTGTGCACCATTATACTCATAAATGCCCTTCACATACGGGAACATTAATTTGACCAGAAAATTAAAAGGAAACATCTGGCCTTTGTGTGTGTGGCCTGAAAGTTGCAAATCAACTCCTGCTTCATTTGCAGTCTTCAATCCCCGTGGTAGATGATACAAAAGGACTGAAGGTTTTTCATTGTTAATATCAAGTTGAGATAGTACTTTCTTCAGATGATCCTTCTTAAAAGAGTAGTTTACACCAACTATCTGCAATCCACAACACTCCACCATCTCATCGCAAAGAATCTTAATTTTTATATCCTTTAAAACCCGGAAAACCTCATCCAATCCTTCATAAAAATCATGATTTCCAGTTACAAAGAATACTGGTGCATCTAAATCATTTATAGACTTGAAGGTATGAGTGTGAAGCCTTGCACTTCCATCCACCATATCTCCAGTTATTAAAACAATGTCAGGTTTTAATTTATTTGTTTCAGCTACTATCTTTTCCATATAACCAGAATTTCTTATAGAACCTATATGAATATCGCTTAGTTGAACAACCTTTAAATCTTCATTTAAACCAGTTATATGAATGTTGATTTCTTTTGTATTTAATAATAAGCTGTTAACAATTGAATAAATACTTAATGCAAGTGTTAATATCCCTATTATAATTCCTGCTGTTTCATGAGGTATTTTAACAAAAAATGACAATATTCCATAAATTACCAGGAAGAAGAGTAAATAAAAGGATATTCCCATCCATGCAGAGGCTGCAGCGTAGAAAATTCGGGTTAAATTGTTTGAGACAGTTTTTTCAATAAGTGTGGCTACAGGATATGAAGCTGCTGCAGTGAACATGAGAATGTAAAAAATTATGTTCTGGGACATGCCCAATAAAAATGCCATCCCATAAAAAACAAAGTAGTTAAGGGCTAAAAATCCCACAAAGAACAGGGATAGAAAACTTGCAAACTGAAGGATTCTTCTCATGGATAAACCTCTACTAAATGGATATTCTAAGATAAAAAAATTTTAATATTAAACCATATTAGATAATTGAAGTCTCTGGAAGCAGTTTGACCAGTGTATAATCGTACATAAACGATTTTTTTATATCTGAGATATCACCAAGGACATAGTCGTTCACAACAACCTTTGAAATTTCCTCATGGTAATCATCATAGTTTAATTTGACCCTTACACCATCAAGCTGGCTTACAACCGGTAATGGAGAATAAATCTCTTTTACAGCAGGCACCTGATTTTCTATCTCTGTTTTTACAAGTATGGATGGCACAATCGGTGGATCGTCCGCCATTTCAACCCTTTTCTTGTCAAGAATTCCCTCAACAACCTCAACAAGTTTTCTAAGTGCCCTTATATCTTCTCCCCTTTTAAGTCTCCTTGGAATTCTACCAAGACCCCCAACATAAGCGTCTGCCCCCGGTATTTCAGAAACGTCAATGTTGGGAGCTCCTGTTACTACCACAGGTATTTCTATATCCTCAAAGAGATGAGTTTTATTTGTTATGCATTCTTTAAAGCTTCCAAGGGCAAATACTGCCAGATCATGCTCCTCTATGAGGTTTTTTTCGTCTTCGGATATTCTGGATATCCCTTTTCCAGCGCCCCTGGCGAGTCCTATCATGTTATCCTTTGCACCGTATCTACGTAGATATTCAGAGATGTCACAGGCAGAATGGGGAAGATGCTGCCTTGCAAGGGTTGGTGAAACTACCGCTATTTCAGTACCGGCCATTGGAGCAATTTGAACCTTTCCAAGAAGTTGCTTTGCTTTTTCCTTTACCTTGTCAACGTCTTCAATTGGGACTGCAAGCGTTAGAACTAGATCCATTTGACTTGTGGTCTCCTGGAGCACAAAACCCCCAAGATCTTCTATAAGCTCATTCATTTCTTCGTGCTTGTGAATTCCACCAGTATAAGTCAGAGTTTCATACATAAGTTTTTCTCCAGAATGTTGTATCTCAGTTCAGCCCTTTTAATTGGGTTTAAGGGTGCATTTTTATGGGATGGTATCTCAACAGCCCTGAACCCATTGAGCTTTATTTCATCTGTTATCTCATCTTTCATGTAATCCGGATAAACCAAAAAATCATATGTATTTTGATCATCGTTTTCGTGGACAACCGTGAATCCAAGATCCTCCACAATATCCTTTAAAAAATTTGAATATACTTTAACTTTTATTTTTCGATTTTCATTGGAAGAATCCAGAACACCTGCATTTCCCACGGATGATACGGGCTGTGTACCAAACATATCTGAAATCGTTTTTATACTGTTATTTATCTGTGAAAATGTGTTTAACTTTATTTTTATTGACTTCTTATTTGTATTTGTTTCTGAAAGGACTACCGCAACGTCTGCACCTGCAGAATCCGTATCTTTCATCACAGTAAAATCCCGGACACCTGCAAGTCTCAGTATTTCCTGACACATGGGTGTTGTAACGATCTTCATATCAGCGAACCTCATAAAATAATTCAAGAGTTACTCCTATAATAATATATTTATAAAGCTTGAAACAAGGCTTAAAATTTTACTTTATTATTATGCTACACAAGATTTATATAATTAGTTAAACAGAATAAATTATACTAAGACCGTTTAAGTTGGTCTGGGGATGTGAATAAATGTTTAGAGTAGATCAAAGTCCAAAAACAGCTCCTATTCAAGAAGGGGAAGAATACGACGTTAAAATTGAGGATGTAGGTAAAGAAGGAGATGGCATAACCCGTATAGAAGGTTTTGTTGTGTTTGTGCCGGATACTAAAGCAGGTGACGAAGTTAAAGTGAGGATAACATCTGTAAGAAGACGTTTTGCTTTTGCTGAGAAAGTCGAGTGAATTAAGAGATTTTTTTTAAATATTTTTTTCTATTTTTTTGGTGTTCAAATGAAAGTTTCCCTAAGTCTAGAAAGATCAAACTCCCGCGACGTTGCAATAATGGTAGATACATTAAGGGCCAGTACCACCATGACGGTTGCACTTGAAAATTTCAAGAAGATATTACCGGTAAAAAACATAGAAGAGGCAGAAAAACTTGCAGATAAATACAATGCAGTTCTGGCAGGCGAAAGAGACGGAGCACGAGTAGAAGGTTTCGATGCAGGAAATTCACCTGTTGAAATCAAAAACTTTAAAGGAGAAATTCTAGTTCTCACAACAACCAACGGAACCCGGGTACTTGAAGGAATAAATTCAAAAACTCTTGTAGGATCCTTTATAAACGCAAAAGCGGTGGCAGAAAAGGCGGTTGAAATTGCAGACAGCCACATTGAAGTTGTGATGGCCGGAGTGAATGGAAAATTTGTCATAGAAGACTTTCTTGGAGCAGGTGCGATAATATCCAATCTGCAGGATCAAGAACTGGATGAAGCAGCTATTGCAGCCTGCATGGCTTCTCATGATAAAAAAATGGTGAATGATGCCGTTAAAAATTCAAAATCTGCAGCTGGACTCTACAAACTAGGATTGGGCAAAGATGTTGAATTTTGCCTCAATCGAAATATATATGATACTGTTCCAGTATACAAAAATGGAACAGTTGAAAAGATGCTGTAGTTCAATAACTTAATAATTAATGAATTTCAAAGTAATACATAACAGTTAATGGATAAAAACATCTAAGTTAGAGCTTATAAAAGAATCTAAACTAACCAATTTAAAAAATAGCTAAAAAATGGAGTATATCCTTATTTTTAAGGATTATTTTTAATTTTTACAAAAGAAACTCTAACTTAAACATATAAAGTGAGACCAAATGGCACCAGAAAATCTTAAAATAATTGGCACAGCCCATGTATCGGATAAAAGTGTTGAAGAAGTAAGACAAACAATACTTGAAGAAAACCCCGATGTTGTGGCAGTTGAGCTGTGTCAAAACCGTTATCTAAATATGATGGCTGAAAAAAACGGCCAGCAAAAGCAGGATGTCCCAATAAAGGAGATCATAAAAGGGAACAACCTTACCATGTTCCTTGTGAGCACCTTCTTATCCTACTTCCAAAAGAAAATAGGGGAAGATGTGGGAGTTAAACCTGGTTCTGAAATGATTGCAGCCATAGAAGCTGCTGATGAGGTTGGGGCGAAGGTGGCACTCATTGATAGGGACATTCAAATAACCCTGAAACGCGCTTTAAACCAGATGAGTTATTTTGAGAAGGCAAAATTTGTATATGGTATAATAGCTTCATTTTTCAGTAAAGAAGAGGCCATAGAAGATATTGAAAGCATTAAAGAAGGAGATACATTGGCAGAAATTATGGGGTATTTTAAAGACATGTCACCCAAAGCCTTTGACGTGCTAGTAACAGAAAGGGACGCTTTTATGGCCAGTAGACTCCTTGAAATCAACGAAGAAAATGTTGTGGCCGTTGTTGGAGCCGGACATCAGGAAGGAATAAAAAAGAACATGGAAAACCCCAAGGATATTCCCCCGCTTCAAGAGCTTTTGAACATCAAAAAATCAAAAATTCCCATTGGGAAGCTCATTTTATTCTCAATACCTGCTATTTTTATCATAATTTTTGTACTTGCATTTATAAACGGTATAAACATCAAAACCAGCATAATGCAATTTGTATTGCTCACAGGAGGGCTTTCGTTTATCGGTTCAATTTTATCGGGTTCAAAAATATACTCTGCAGTAACAGCATTTTTAGTGGCCCCCGTAACCTCTATACATCCACTTTTAGCTGCAGGATGGTTTTCAGGGATAGTTGAAGCCAAATACAGACATGTTTCCATGGACGATATGTCCAACATCACAAAATGCGAAAGTTTCAGGGAGCTTCTAGGAAACAACCTTTTCAGGGTGCTTCTTGTAGTCGTAGGGACAGATATAGGCTGTACAATCGGTACCCTTATCTCTATACCAAATGTGTTCTTACCTCTCTTCAACAAGATATTTGGATTTGGATAGTAAAAAAGTAGAATAGAATTAGAAATAGATAAGGTTAGAAGAATCTATTTAAAAATTTTTGAAAGAATTTTTTTATTTATCACTAATTTTTAAGAATAAAACATCAAATAGACTTAGCGAACTATTTAATGACTGATGTTTGATTTTTTATTATACTGAACGAAGTTTACTAGACTCAAAGATTTAAATGAACCAAGATTTAAATGGAACATAAAAACATATTCCAAATAAACATTCCAAATAAAATTATATCAAATAGAGTGATACAAGATCAAATAGTATTAAAAAAAGTTCAAAGGATAAAAAAATCGATCTGAAAGTGATATCCATGTACCTCATCTTTAGATGTGACTGCGGCCGCACAATGTACTCCAAAGAGGAAGTAGCTCGCAAAAAATGCGTTTGCGGTAAAAACCTTAAGGTTAAGGAGAGGAGAATCCTGGCCAAAACAGACAATGCTGAATCAGCTTCTCAAATGGTTAGAAAGTTTCAAGAAGAAAAGTACGGTGGGTTACAGTTCACCACAGCCGATAGGATCTGATATTGATAAGAAATGGATCAATTTTTTGAACTAAGCAACCTCCTAAAACTGAAAAAAATATCCTAAAATTATCTTAAATTATCCTAAATATTAATCATCACCCCAAGACTGGTTCTTATGACCGATAATATCTACGATATTACAAAAAAGGGCGAAAGAAAAAACATAGAATTCAAAGAAAATCTTAAAACAGATTACCATCTCAAAAAAGACCGAAAACAGCAACTTGCAAGCCAAATGAAGTATCGTATGGAACGGGGCAATGGTGAAGCAATTTATTTCATAGGGGTTCATGATGAAGGCCGCCTCATAGGACTTTCAGATGATGAACTTGAAGAATCTCTTTTTGTTTTAGAAAATATAGCGCTTGAAATTGGTGCCATTATTTTAGATGTAGAAAAGCATCCTGCAGACATGGGACGCGTTGCAAAAGTTCTTATAGGTAAATCACAGAGCCTAAAAAAAGAACATCTTTTGATAGGGGTTGCAGGGCATGTTGACCACGGTAAAAGCACCCTTGTGGGTACTCTGACAACAGGAACCCTCGACAACGGGTCTGGTGGAACCCGAATATTTCTGGACGTGCAGAAACATGAAATAGAACGTGGTTTATCCGCAGATCTTTCATTTGCAGTTTATGGATTCTGTGATGGCAAACCGGTTCGTCTTAAAAATCCCCTGAACAAAAAAGAAAAGGCTAAACTCGTTGAAAAATGTGATAAGGTTGTTTCCTTTGTTGACACAGTGGGACATGAACCATGGCTCCGCACCACTATAAGGGGCATAGTCGGGCAAAAACTTAACTACGGCCTCCTTGTTGTAGCCGCAGACCAGGGACCTACACACATCACAAAGGAACATTTAGGGATCATACTGGCCATGGAACTGCCTGTGATCGTTGTAATGACCAAAATTGATATGGTGACAACCGAAAGGATTCGAGAGGTTCGAGGGGAAATATTTGACCTTCTGAAACTCGTTGGGAGAATCCCTTACTCGGTGAAAACCATCAAAGACGCTGATTTTGTGGCAGAAAACATGAATCAACACATAGTTCCAGTTATAAAAGTATCTCCTGTAACAGGTAATGGTTTAGAAATCTTAGACGAACTATTTTTACGATTGAAGATCCCATCAAACGGAGAAGATATCAAAAAACCGTTTATGATGTATATAGATAAAATATACTCTGTTTTAGGCGTTGGAACTGTCGTAAGTGGCACAATAAGGCAGGGTAAAGTTAAAAAGGGAGATAAACTCATTTTAGGACCAACAGGGACCGGTGAATTCATGGAGGTTAGTGCAAGATCCATAGAAATGCACCACTACAAAAAAGAAAACGCAGAAACTGGAGAAGTTGTTGGAATCTCAATAACAGGGGCAACCGTTGACAATATAAGGAGAGGGATGATTATCTGCCATACTGATTACCATCCACAACCTGTAAGAGAATTTGAGGCAGATGTTGCCATATTAGTACATCCAACAACCATTAAAAAAGGTTACGAGTGCATAACCCACATAGAAACAATTGCAGAAACTACAACATTTGAACCTCGGGATAAAGAGTACATGTCAGCAGGAGACACAGGTAAAATCAAGATGCGATTTAAATATAGGCCGTACTCTATTCATGAGGGTCAGAGGTTGATATTCCGCGAAGGAAGGAGCAAAGGTGTGGGAACGGTTACAAGGATCATTGAGTAGATTGTGCAAAGATTTGTTGGAAAAGTATTGTTATGCTAAAAAAAACAAACTTTGATAAAAGTTGCGCTGATGAAACTTTAAATAACTGTAATTATCAAAAAAATTGGTTCAAAATCATTCTGGAATAACAATACGATTTTTTATATCTTCAACCATTTCACATGCCTTACAAATTCTTAAAGATGAAGGTTCACCGCACAATTCACATTCTCCAAGTTCCACAACTATTTTATCAAATTTAAAGGTTTTATCAAAGGATTCAAGAATTGCGATCTTTGTACCGGGCCTTTTACCCTCAAGACGGTTCAGATGATCCTTCATTTTGGCACGAAGCGATGTGTGACTGTAAGGGCATTCTGCAAAGTGCACATCAATGCCATTGAGTATGGCCCATATTCCAACATCTTTTTCAGGTATTTTCCACAGCGGTTTTATCCGGGGGACCAATTTTGGGTGGATTTTATCGAGTTTAGGCCCAAATTTAATGAACCTTCTGAAATCAGCCCTTGCAAAGCTCATTAAAAAGGATTGTATTTCATCATCCATGTTATGGCCTGTTGCAAGTTTATCAGCACCCAGTTGATAGGCTGTTTTGTTTAAAAGAGTTCTTCTGAATACTCCACAAGGTATGCAGGAGCTCTTGTAAAAATCGGAAATATCATCAAGCAGGAATCCAAATTCATCTTTGAAAGACTTTTCAACGAGCTCAACACCCAGATCCCGTGCAATTTTGCGTGCTGTTTTTATACCCTCACATCTGTATCCTGAAATTCCCTCATCAATGGATATTGCAACCATTTCAAAATCAAAATCATCCATGAACTTCGATAGAATATAAAGAGTTAAAACACTGTCTTTTCCACCTGAAAGTCCAACAACAATCTTTTCTCCAGGTTCTATGAGTCTGTAGTCTTTGATGACGCTTCTAGCAGTGTTTTCTATGTAACTGTTGAAACTTTCTTTATCCAGCTGTTTCATAAAAATTATATGACAACCCAAACATAAATAAAACTATGATATCTGCAGAAATTACCATAATCCCAATAGGAACCTCTGGAACAAGTCTGAGCCAGTACATAGCTGCGGCTGTGTCTGCTCTGGATGAGGTAGGTATAAAATATGAGATAAGTGGAATGGGAACCCTAATGGAAACAAACAACCCTAAAGAACTTTTTAAAGCAATAGAAGCTGCCCATGAGGCAGTGTTCACAGAAGGAACCAACAGAGTTGCAACAAGCATTAAAATAGACGACAGAAGAGATACAGAAAGGACAATGAAAGATAAAGTAACTTCTGTCAAAAAAAAGCTCTGATGAAAAGTATTATTTGATCCCCTGACACGATCTCAAAGACTCTTAATTTAAAAAGAGCCAGCTGATTAAGTTTAACTTCTCATATTTTATATGAATATTTTATAGAGGTTAGGAATAACTTAAAGAATATAACTTAATAAAAATCTTATTTTTTTAGTTTAAACAAAAAAAATAATGCATCAACACATCCTAAAAAAGAAAAGAAGTTAATCTAAAATTAGATTTAATAAGGATCTTAAAACTAAAAAAATTTGAACTTAAAGAAGTTTTAGAGAACCGTTTTAGAAGCTTTTTCAAGAACAGATACTATTTTTTCAAGGTCTTTTAGACCAATTGAAGGGTGTACGGGTATTGATATTACCTCTGAAGCTGCTTTTTCAGCTTCTGGGCATGAAGCCTCAATTCCAAGGTCCTTGTAAAGTTTCTGGGTGTAAATTGGTTTTGGGTAGTGTATACCTGTTCCAACCCCTTCTTCGTTTAAGAATTTGATTAATTCATCTCTCTTGGCTTTATCAACGCGTATTGTGTACTGATGGAACACATGCTTCACATTTTCCGGTGCGTAGGGTGCTTTAATTCCATCTATTTTTTCTATGTGTTCTGTGAGGTATGCTGCGTTTTCACTTCTTTTTGCGTTAAATTTATCAAGCTTTTTAAGCTGAACTATACCTATTGCAGCTGCAATATCTGTCATCCGGAAGTTATAACCCAGTACAACATGGGTGTAACGTTCACTTTCACCATGGGCCCTTATTATACGGGCAGCTTCTGCAATTTCGTCGCTGTCTGTGGTTATCATCCCGCCTTCACTGGTTGTCATATTTTTAGTTGGGTAAAAACTGAAGCATCCTGCATTTCCTATTGATCCTGCTTTTTTACCTTTGTATATAGCTCCATGGGCCTGTGCAGCGTCCTCAATGACAACAAGATCATGTTCTTCTGCTATTTTGCATATTGGATCCATGTCTGCTGGCTGACCGTATAAGTGTACAGGAATTATGGCTTTTGTTTTGTCTGTTACGGCTTCTTCTATTTTTTTGGGGTCGATGTTGTAGGTTTCAGGGTTTATGTCGGCAAAAACAGGCTTTGCACCCACGTATAGTGCAGAGTTTGATGTTGCAGCGAATGTGAATGGTGTTGTTATAACTTCATCACCGGCTTTTATGCCTGCAGCAAGGAGTGCTGTGTGCAGGGCAGTTGTTCCAGAGCTTGTTGCAACCGCATGTTTAACTCCAATGTATTTCGCGAATTTTTCTTCAAATTCAGCAACCTTAGGTCCCTGGGCAATGAATCCTGACTTTAAAACTTTAACTACTTCTTCTATTTCCTCATCAGCTATGAGTGGTTTGGCAATTGGTATCATAGTTTCACCTTTTTTTGATTTAAAATAAATTGAGTTATAAAACAAGATTTATAAACCAAATTCAAGCTTACAACATATTATAACTCTTTATACGCTTTTTTTATTCCATAAAAATTTAAAACTCAATTTTTTGTTAAATTTTTTGTTAATATTACAAAACAAAGGGTGTAATTCTCTAAAAAAACAAAACAATTCGAGACTTTGGGGTTTCATCAACCGATCAAATCCCACCCTTCATTACTATAATTGGTATGCAAGATTTTATATAAATATTGGCCATCTTAAAAAGAGAGTTGAGGGATCCTAAAAAAAGGAATTACATTTAATTATTCTATGATTATTGTAGATAGAAGTTGAGGTATTTCGTATGATCAAAGTTAAGATATTGGAGCTTACGTATCAATATTATTATCAATGTTCTTCAACCTGAATACATTGAATAAATCGTCTTTTTTATTCCAGAAAACGACTGTTATCATGATTAGTGCTGCTATAACTAATAAAAGTATTCCTGAGTAGGGATCAGATGCTTGTACCGTGATTGCAGATGGTAGGTTCCCAAGCCCCGAATCTGAGGAGTTGTAAATCAGAGCAATGAACACGTTGTTTGCTATGTGGGCCCCCATGGCAGTTTCTATCCTGTTTTCTCCTAACGCTATTGTACCTAACATCAAACCTATTATAAGCGTGCTTAAAACTATCGATAAACTCATTACTACGTCCGTTCCGTTAAAAAAATGCATTAATGCAAATATTACGGATGTTGCAATTAGGGGTATCACTGGTTTTTTTGAGAACAGCCCAAATCCTTGCATAAGATAACCTCTAAAGAATATTTCCTCAAACGATGCCTGTATAGGAAAGGTTATTAAAGTTAAAATCAGTAGAAGACCGAAGGTTTTGGAATTAAAGGTTATTGAATAACCTAGCTCCCCAGACCATACTAAAAGAGGTACAATACTGAATGCCATCATTATAGCTGTCCATATGCTTGCACCCTTCAATATTTTCATCCAGCTTATTTTTCCCACTGTGTTTATGAGAGACATTAAACTTCTCTTATGCAGAACCTTCACAGAGATGTAAAAAAATAGGAATGAAATTATGTATTCAACAGCCACCATAGCCAACATGAACAGGGGATCTGACAGTAATGAATTAATATCTAAATAAAAACCGCGAGTCATTGCATAAATAGAATAAACCAGTGAAATGATTATAATCAAAATTGCAGTGATGATAGTGCCCACTCCAAATGTCAAAATAATGGTTAAGAAATAACGCCACCAGTTATTTTTACCTTGAGATGCATTATCTAAAAATGATATTCGCGACATCTATTTTCCCCCAATACAACAAGAAGATTTTATAAATGAATGTGGAATTAAATATTGGATCACATAATGTTTAGGTATTTACCCCTTTAGGTACTACATGTATAATCTAATGTCTCACAATAATAATACTTCTGCAAGTTACTAATGTAATATTACATATTTAAAGGTTATTACTGGCAGGTCATCAACATGGACTATGAAAATAATGATAACATACGTAACGAGAACATAACAATTCACGAAGGAAAAACCACCATAAATGTGCCCCAATTTGAGAAAGTATCGGCTAAAGCCCCAGTATTTTACAACTCAGTTATGGAACTTAACAGAGATCTCTCAGTGGTGGCCGTGACTGTTTTTAGAAGGGAAATTGATCATGACATCAACATCTGCGATGCCTTCGGTGGAACTGGTATAAGGGGAATAAGATATGCTAAAGAAATAGAAGGCGTAGAAAGTGCATATATAAGTGATTTAAACCCTCTTGCAGTCCAGTTTGCAGAGGATAATATCAAAGCCAACGATATGGACAACGTTAGAGTTTGTAAGATGGATGCCAACATCATGCTCCGCAAATGGAAAGGTAAGTTTGATGTTGTGGACATAGACCCCTTTGGAACACCTTCACCATTTGTAGAGTCAGCTGTAGCCAGTATAAGAGCAGGAGGAATGCTTTGCGTCACAGCCACAGACACTTCATCTCTATGCGGGACTTACACCAGTCCATGCATCCGAAAATACGGCGCTAAACCCCTTAAAACTGAATACTGTCACGAAAATGGTATAAGAATACTTGCAGGTTTCATTGCAAGGACCATCTCCAAGTACAAAAAATACGTAGACATTAAATTTTCTCACAGCACAGAACACTACATGAGAATCTACGCAACCGTTGGGAAGGGTGCCAAAAATAGTGATGAATCCCTAAAGAATTTAGGCTACATAGCCCACTGCGATAACTGTCTCAACAGAATTGTGATACATGGAATAGCGCCAAAGATTCCATCTGAGTGTCCCATATGTGGAGGAAAGTTCAACATTGCAGGTCCCCTGTGGTGTGGACCCATAGTGGACCAGGATTTTACAGGAAAAATGCTCGAGGTTGTACCCCAGATCAAGATCAATAAAGAAAAAGAGGCATTGAAACTCTTAAATACATGTTATGGGGAGGCAAATGCACCAGTAACATATTATGAGCTCCATAAAATCTGTAAAAATCTGAAAGTAAGTGCTCCGCCAATATTGGATGTGATGAAAGTACTCAAAGATTCCGGATACTTCGTTTCAAGGACACATTTCGATCCAACAGGCATTAAAACAGATGCTCCGATTGAAACAATTAAAAAAATCGTTTTAAAGGTAAAAAAAATGTCTTAAATCCATGAAAATAAGAGATGGGTAAAGAGGAATAAACTTAAAATATTTTGATATTTCCCTATTTGATTCTTCCTTGATCCAGTTTTTTCTTTTTTAGATTCTTTTTAGGAAATTCTGCTAAAAATCGCTAATTATAGAAAAAAGAGTGATAATTTTAAAATCACTCGTAATTCAACATGTTGTGTGTGTAATAGTACTGGAGTTCTGATGCATGCTGTAGCTCGAAGTTCCTGTAGGGATCATTTATGTATGGGAATATCGAACCTGCAATTACATAGTAATAAGCTGCAAAACGACCATACTGCTTCCAGCATATGTAATAATATAATGGAAAACCACATCCCGGATTGATTATCGGACTTCCAGCCCTTACAGTTCCGTGCCAGACCATAGGTATTGCTCCTTGTTGACCGTGTGCCTTGGCTTCTTTCATCACTTCAGCCCATGCAGCGTCATAAGTGTCGAACTCCTTACCATTAACCACGATCTTCCATTCATTATCTGGAACTCCGAATACGAAGTACTGTAATGCTTGACCCCAATCTATGTTCGTTGTTGAACCTGCAGATGACTCGAATGCCATTTCAATTATGTACACTCCACTGTCGTTATAACTCAAGTAGTTCGAAGTTCCCTTGAAATGCACAACAAGAGCACATTTAGAACCTTTTTCCTGAGCATATTGCGCTAACAGTTCAGAATGGGAATGGCCCGGATACATGTCCGGGTTTGCCAGTTTGACAAAGCTTAACCTTCCAAGCGGTTGAACATCACCGGTTTCACTTGAAATATAAAGATAACCGCCAAATAAAATGAGTATTACCAATAAAATTAAGTACCATTTCATTCGTTCACCTGTAAATTCTCTAAATGTTAATTAAGTAGTAATTTGGATATTTTTGATATTCTTGATGATTTAATCAATTATCTTCTTTAATCTGTGATTAAATCTATTTTTATTCTTCTTAACTTTTTATTGTATATAAACATTGTTCTGTACCTCCCTAGAACTATTTAGTTAAGAATGAAAAGAACCCATAAAAAAACGTATATTGTCCTCACAAGACGTTAAAAATTATTTTTTGATACATATGTTTATTAACTATTTTTATCACTTTGATGCTTAATCTAATTAAGTTGAATAATTATTTTACATAAAAATTAAATTTACGACATAAAAATAAGCTTAAAAATAAGTTAAACCAGTTAATTTTGTAAATAATCCCTGTTTATAAACATAATACTAAATTCAATATTAAACAGTTTTTACTGCCTTAAAAATAACATATAAGTTAATTTATATTGGGAATGTATTATTTTTGAACATCTTCTTAAAGACTTCGCAGATTATTAAACAGTTTTAGTTTTATTCACAAATTGAGTTTACATCTTCAATGCTTATCACAATGGAAAAACCAAAATGTTTATTCGAATAGTTACAAATAATGAGTTGCATTAAAAAAAAAGAGGTGAAATAAGTATGGATGTAGGAGGAATCGTTTCAGATGCCATTAAATATCCAATTTCCGATTGGAAAAAAATTTTGATGCTTGGAATAATTATAGTAATAAGCAGCATTTCAGGTCTTGCAGCATCAATAGGTACCACAAATAGTGGAGTACTAACGGTTTTGGGCATTATTGGATTTTTAGTTGGACTATTAATATCAGGTTACATACTTAGAATCATAAAAGCATCTTTAGCAGGAGTTTCAGAGATCCCTGATTTTGATTCATGGCCAGATATGTTTATAGACGGAATAAAAGTAGCAGTAGTTGGAATAGTCTATGCAATACCCGCTATTTTAGTTATAATAATATCAGTAGCAGCAGCAGCGATAAGCTTAGGAATTTCAGAATTGTCAAATCCTTCAGCAGCAGCGGGATTGCTTATGGGGGCAGGAATTGGAGGAACAATTGCATTTTTATATTTATTAATAATAATTCCAATAATTGCGATGGCAATAGCAAACATGGCTTACAACGATACATTCGGCTCAGCATTCAAATTCAACGAAATACTCAATAAAATTGGAAGTATAGGTTGGGGAAACCTTATAATTTGGTACATAGTTATGATAGTCCTTTATTTTGTCATGGCCTTAATAGGAGCAATTATAAGCAGTATTTTCAGTATTATAAGCCCCGTAGTGGGATCTGTGGTACTGTTCCTGTTCATAATGCCCTACATTTACATGTTCATTGCACGATCAGTGGGACTGGAATATATCTCAGATAACTCATAAAGAACCACCATTATCCTTTTTATCTTTTTCTTTAAAGGATAACAGTATATAGTGAAAATAAATGTTTAAAAACATGAATAGGTGAAAAGATGAATGTTAGTGATATTATATCCGACTCCATTAAGTACCCGTCCTCCAACTGGAGTAAGGTTCTTATTTTAGGAGTAATACTTATAGCTTCGATTTTGATTGTTCCAATTTTTTTATTCTATGGATATATATTCAGAATTATAAAAGCCACCCTTGCTGGGCTGGATGAACTTCCTGAATTTGATGAAATTGGGGAGATGTTTGTTGATGGTTTGAAGATCTTTGTTGTGGCCATTGTTTACGCAATTCCAGTATGGATAATATCCATGATCGTGGGATTAATTACAGGGACAGGAATGGGAACAACAACTGCAAGTTTAGGTCCTGCAATGTTATGGGCAGTTATGGCAAGTAACATTGTTTTAATCATTATTGCAATTATAATAGGGCTTATAGAAGTTGTGGCCATTGTAAACATGGCTTACTACGATGGAGAAATTGGAGCAGCATTCCGTTTCAATGAAATACTTGATAAAATAGCACAGATTGGATGGGGAAAATATATTGTAACGTACATTGTAATCGCAATAATAGGATTCATAGGCTTTTTAATAGGACTGCTTACAATGTTCGTTCTGATAGGTTTCATCCTACTTCCACTTGTAATTGCTCCGTACATTGCCATGTTCGGTTCCCGTGCAATTGCCATTTTATTTGCAAACAAAACCGAAACAAGCGAAGACACATCAATTGACTAAAATAACCATCTTTTCTTTTTATTTTTTAAAAATGAAATTTCATTAAAAATAAAGTTATTTCCATAAATAACGCTGTTAATTGACCATAGCGAGGTGAAAATGTATGGACATAGGAGAAATTGTATCCGATTCAATTAGATATCCATCATCTGACTGGACAAAGGTTATTATATTGGGCATCCTATTCATAATAAGTTTTTTAATTATTCCTATATTTTTAGCGTTAGGATATATATTCAAAGTTTTGAAAGCATCATTAGCAGGTTTAGAAGAACTTCCCGAGTTCAATGAATGGATTGACATGCTTGTAGACGGTATTAAAGTATTTGTAGTTTATATTGTCTACTTCTTACCTGCAATATTGATCATGATATTCTCAGTTATTTCAATTTGGTATTCAATAATGTCATTTGCAGCCATGCAAACTGTTGGTACTATGATGTCCCCAGAATTGCTATTTGGAATGTTTGGAGGAACTGCACTTGCGGGAATAATTATTTCAATGATTTACATGCTTGTAATAACCCCCGTAATGGCAATTGCAATTGCAAACATGGCTTACAACGATGGTGAGATTAATGCAGCATTCAGATTCAGTGAAATATTTGAATTAATATCCCAGATAGGATGGGTGGACTTAATAATATGGTATATAGTCCTGATATTAATAGGAGTTGTTGTAGGGGTATTAACTGGCATATTAGGTATTATCCCAGTAATTGGGTGGATCATCTCCATTCTGGTTGTTTATCCTTACATTAACATCTTTTATGCGCGGTCTGTGGCATGGTTATACGCATCTGCATTCGAAAATTCTGAATAAATCCCCATTTTTAATTTTTTAAACTGGGCTGCATGATAGATGTATCAGAATGAATCTGAAAAAATGGAGAATAAATTTTCTCCACCATTTTTTTAAAACTTTTCTAGTTATTCTTTAAATTTTTGTTAAAAAATAAATATAACTAATATAACTCGAAATCAATTTAATATTGAGTAGAGTTAAAAATACTCAAAAAAATAATGGTGAAACTATGGACGTGGGAGAAATATCATCAAATGCCTTAAAATATTCATTATCCAACTTTAAAAAGGTTTTAATACTAGGAATATTAACCATAACCTCTTTTCTAATAATACCCGGGTTCTTAGTTTTAGGATATCTCTTTAAAATACTAAAAGAATCATTAAATGGATTTGATAATCTTCCTGAGTTTAATGAATGGTCAAAAATGTTTATAGATGGCCTTAAAGTGTTTTTTGTAATTCTTGTTTATTCAATAATCCCCGCTGCGCTCATAGGTGTAGGTATGAGAAATTCTATACTGCCACTTATTAATACACAAGGCACAGGGCCTTTAATCCAATCAACGTTATCATTTGGGATTTTAAGTGGGTTAACCATCATAGGCATTTTATTAGGCATTTTAGTAAGTTTTGTAATTGCAGTTGCCCTTGCAAATATGGCATGTCAAAATAAGCTGGATGCTGCCTTCAGATTTGGTGAGATATTCAAAAGGATAGGAAAAATAGGGTGGGTCGATTATATAATCTGGTACATCGTGATGATACTTGTGGCGATCATAGTATACTCCATCTCATCCACGCTGATTCTAATTTTTATCGGCATTATATTGGTCCCTCTAATAATTACACCTTATTTTGCAATGTTTTATGCCCGATCAGCTGCACTAATATACACTTCCACAGAATCAGAGGTTTGGCAACGCCATCCACATATAAAACATTGAACTAATTTTTATTTTTTTTATTTCTCTCTTTTTATCTGTCTAAGGAACCCTATTTAGATAGACAAAAATTGGATGTAACAGCTCCTAAATTGGTAAAAATGAGGCTAGATCATGCATAACATCTTATAGAGATTTTTAAATTATCTAAAGATTGATTTGTTTGAAAGAGTTGGATTATTTGAAAATATATCAAAAACGGAATTAAAAAAGTTGCATTGTATAATTAGTAATGATATGGATTTTTCTTAAAGGTAAGTTCAGGGTTTGAGCATTGTTTATACTACAGCAACAATAACGTAAGATTAATATATATAAATATTAAATAATCGATTTAGTAATCTATGATTGTCATAGTACTGAGGGGTATTGTATAAATCATCATCTAGGAGTTCAACTGACTAAAGATTTCAGTTAACATTCTATTCAACAGGGTACTCGATGCGCAGTTTATAACTTGCCTTTTCGCTCAAAAGGACCGTTCCAGGTATAAAATAGTCATCAAACTTCTTAACCTTTCTCACCATACATTGGTCTATCTTGACCTTCTTCGTATGGTGTCTACACTCTTCGTCGTTTATCATACCCTTTTTAACCAGTGCTATGTACCTCATCTTTACGGTTTCCTCGTTTAATAGTTTCACTTGTACCATATATAATAAAGTTGATAAACATTACATTTATATTATTTGCATTAAAATATGAAATTTGTAGAATTATGTATAGAAAAAAATTGATAAACATAGACATTGTTCAGTTAAATGGTGAATTATATGAAAAATGGTGACGAAAAATATAGCATAGCAGATATAGATGAAACAGACAAAAAAATCCTTGATTTGTTCAATGAGGACGGTAGAATGTCTTACAGAAAGATCTCCAGAAGACTGGACATATCAATTGGAACTGTTCATAACAGAATAGAAAAACTCATGAATAACGGTGTTATCAAAAAATTTGCACCAGTAATTGACCACAGCAAACTCGGTTACAACCTCACAACCGTAATTGGAGTTAAGGTTAAAGGAGGCGTCCTCAAAAACTGGGAGGACAAAACAGCTTACCATAAAAACGTTCTTTGCATGTACGATGTAACAGGGGAATTTGATGCCATATTGGTGGCAAGATTCAAAGACACCAAACAACTTGACCAGTTCGTAAAAACCCTTCTTAAAGAACCAGACGTTCAGAGAACCTACACACAAACAGTTCTCAATATTGTAAAAGAAGACGTAGGTTCAAGCAGGATGGTCTGATGTTAGTGATCTTTAGTTATGATATTGATCTTCATCGATTTTAATCATCTCAAGCTAATTAATCACTAATTTAAGATATCAATTATTTTAATCTTTAAATCCAGTTTAACTGTGTTTTAGTTCAGTTTAACTCTATTTAATCATTTATCCATTATATTTTTATAGATTTTTTATTAAAATTATTAAATATTGTAATACTATTTCATTCTATCATTTCAACTAAATCTTAAGGGCATATTAGATTTTCCCCTAAAATTTAAGGAGAGTCTTCAAATTGATGTCTCTGGTCTATTCAGATGATTACAGAAAACATGAAACAGGAAATCATCCGGAAAATAAGGAAAGACTAAATGTTATCATGAATTCCCTGAAAGAAGAGGGTTGCCTGGAAAAAATTGATGTATTAGAACCTGAAGCTGCCATTAATGAAGATATCTTGAGGGTCCACACAAGAAGCCATCTTGAAAACGTGAAATCCTTCTGCAAAGATGGGGGAGGATACTGGGACTTCGATACCTTCGCATCACCAGAAACCTACAAAATAGCTAAGCTTGCAGCAGGTGGGGCAATAAAAGCATCAGAACTTGTTTTAAATGGTCAGCAGAGTGCTTACTCCCTTGCAAGGCCTCCAGGACATCATGCGAGAAGAAACAATGCTATGGGCTTCTGTTTTTTTAACAACCTTGCCATCGCCCTTGAATATCTTCGGGACGTACGTAACATGAAAAAATTCTTGATATTCGATTTTGACGTCCACTACGGTAATGGAACCGCCGAAACATTCTATGAAGACCCTAACGTACTTTACATATCAATCCACCAGGATCCAAGGACAATTTTTCCCGGAAAAGGGTTTATAGAAGAAACGGGTGCAGATGGAGGTGAAGGCTACAACCTGAACATTCCCATGCCTCCAGGATCAGCTGACAACGATTACATTTTCATGCTGGACCAGATTCTTGAACCCGCAGCCAAGGAGTTTGGAGCTGATTTTTACTTTTTAGATGTTGGTTTCGACGGACACATGGACGATCCATTCTCAAGAATACAGCTTTCTGATGATTTTTACCCATGGATTGCAGGTAAAATGCTTGATATTGCAGGACCCATGGTTCTAATCCTTGAAGGTGGCTACAACCTTGCTGCCCTCTCAAGGTGCAATGTGAAACTAATAAATGTGTTGATGGATCAAGTAACTAATGAGTACAGCAAATATGAGAAAGATGTTTACACAAGAAAAATGAACGTTTCAAACAAGATTTCAAATGAAACAAAGAGAATATTTTACAGGATCCAGGACATGTTTTCACCATTTTTTGAATTTTGAGGCGATTTTATGGAAAAATTCAGACTTAAACAGACCCAATCATTACTGAAAGAAGCAGAAAAATCCAAAAACACTGCAGAAAAACTTAAAACTCCTAAAGAAGGTAAAATCGACGTAGATCTTTTTGTAGAAATTTTAAATGATATGATAGAAGCAGAAGAATTCATATACTCGAGCAGACCCTCCCAAAAACTCGACGATAACAACGCAAAACTATTCTGCAACAGTATCATTAATATAAGACATAAACTCGATGAAATTCTTGCTGATTTTGGAGTTATTGAGAAGGAAAGTGTGGAAGAAGAGATCAAAAAGCTTTCAGAGAACTTTTTAATTTTAACAACCAAAAGCAGTTTTAAAAAGGCACTTAACAAGCTTGGGGTGGAACCACAACGGATAATCGTTGCAGGAGTGCCGCTTGAAGTGGAAGACATGAAACTCATAAACCCAAAGATTCCAGAAAGTGCATTTGGAGCCATAAAAAAGAAAATAGACCATGTGAAACATGATATATCACGTAAAAAAGATCAATTCAATCCAACAGATATTCTTGTGGTTGTTGAGCATGACAAATCAGGAGAAATTCTTGGATCAAGAGCCCATGAACTTTACAACGCCCATATTATAGTTACAGATAATTTGAAGGACATAACTGCCGAAGAATTCAGAAAATTTCTACCCTGAATTATTCAAATTCTTTTTTGTGTAGTTTTTTTGTGTAGAAGTTACTATGTTAAAGGTGCTTACATCATCAAAACGTTCCATTTCTTATCCAGAACGTTCCATACAAAATTAATTCGATCTATCATGATTTTGATTTTTATACCAAAGTTAATATTATAACAAAAGACAATATAGGTGGAGATACATTCATTTATAACATTCATTTTATAGTATTGTTATTAAAAGGTTAATCTACCAGTATATGGCACTCAAATATTAAAAATTATTAAAAAATTAAGAAATTTGCAGAAACTTCAATAATAAATAGTCAATATTAAAGGTAGTGGAATTGATATTGATTTTTTAGAATATTACAATTATTAAAAATTTGAATTACCCAGGGGTGAAAAAAATTGGATTTGAGTTTTCCAGATACACAGGATAACATACCAACCATTCCTGTGCAACTTACCAGGGTTGGAGTTACAGGGGTTAAAAAACTTTTAAAAATTGAAAGGGACGGAAAAAGACCCATAGTTCTTTTACCAACCTTCGATGCCTTTGTCGACCTCCCAAGTACACAAAGAGGGATCCACATGTCAAGGAACCCTGAAGCCATAAGTGAAGTTCTTGAAAAAGCTGTTGGGGGAACAGCAGTTGAGATAGAATCTTTATGTGCCGAAATCGTTAGCTGCCTGCTTAAAAAGCATAAATACGCCAAAAAGGCAGAAGTGAGCATGAAAAGCGACTACATGATCATGAAACATTCACCTGTTACCAAGGTCAAAACACAGGAAATGACCAAGATCATGGCAGACTCTGTTGGTTACAGAGAAGGGGACAGCTTTAAAATAAGGAAAATGATCGGTGCAGAAGTTGTTGGAATGACGGTCTGTCCATGTGCACAGGAATCAACAAAAGAATCTGCAAAACAGGAATTACTTGAATTTCTGGATGAAGAAACAACCCAAAGAGTTCTTGATACGGTCTCTTTTGCATCCCACAACCAGAGGGGAAGGGGTATGATCATGATAGAAGTTCCGGAAAACCAGACTGTCCGTGCTGAGGACATTATACAGATCATAGAAGATTCAATGAGCTCACCAGTCTGCGAACTCCTGAAAAGAGTCGATGAAAATGCTGTTGTTGTCCATGCACACAAAAATCCAAAATTCGTTGAGGACTGTGTCAGGAACATGGTTCAAAGGATAGTAAAAGAGTTCCCATACCTCCCAGATGACACCATGGTAACTGCCAGACAAGTTAACGAGGAAAGTATACACCGCCATAATGCATTTGCAGAGAAGGTGGCCACTATGGGTGAGCTAAAAGAGGAAATTAAACAGGTGGAGGCTAGCGACATTGATACAGATACACGAGGTTGCAGGTAAAGTAATGACCCAACTTGAGGCCTTCCATGGATCAAAACCAGCAATAGATACGCCTCAAATACTGATAGTTAAGGGAATGTCGAGGAAAAAGATAAACCCCGAGGATCTTGAAGATGTGGTTTCAAACGTCTTAAAAAACCTTGGAGCCAAGAAAATTGACATGGTCTCTGAAGATGCAACCAACATAATAGGGATTATGGATGAAAACATAAGGTCTAAGGTTGAAATCCAAGGAGAAACCGATGTTTATGGGATATATCGGATGAAACAGTCATTTGAAGCCATGAACTGCCATCTAGAATATTCTCTTGGACTTATTGGTGACATAGCACTTTTTTTAGTGATATGGAAAGACAGAAGCGGAGTAGGTCCACTGTTCGTTGAACTGGTAGTATCCAACATGGAAGCATGATGCCACTAAATCTAGACACATCAGAAGAAATCTAGACACATCATGACGCTTCAAAATAAGTGGTTTGATAAGAAATTATTGAAATGGTTATATAAAGTTGAAATAGATATAAAAGGATTATTGATAAATGGAAGATGTAAATGTCCAAAATATCAAAAGAACATGTTTCATCGCTTTTAAATGGTAAATGTGATGATATAATATCTTTAATGGCTGCTGCAAACTCTAAAAGGAGTAACAGCACCATCACTTATTCTAAAAATGTTTTTTTACCCCTCACAAATATCTGCAGGAATGAATGTGGATATTGCACCTTTAAAAAGGACAAAAACGATTCAGATGCAACCATTCTCATGAAACCTACCGAAGTCATGAAAACCATGCATCGTGCTGATGAATATGGTTGCAGAGAAGCTCTTTTTACATTTGGGGAACATCCAGATGATGTTCAACAAGTTAAGATAGCCCTTGAGGAGTTGGGCTTCGAGAGTATGCTGAATTACCTCCACTTTTTATGTGAGGAAACCCTGAACCAAACGGATCTACTACCCCATAGCAACCCAGGGATCCTTAAAAAAAGTGAACTTAAATTTCTGAGAGAGGTTAATGCATCAATGGGGCTAATGCTTGAGACAACAAGCCAAAGGTTGATGAAAACAGTAGCTCATGAGAAAAGTCCAGGTAAAGATCCTAAACTCAGAATTGAAACTATTGAAAATGCGGGAAAACTTAAAATACCATTCACAACAGGACTGCTTATCGGAATAGGAGAGACAGTTGACGAGCGGGCAGAATCTCTTCTGGAGATAAGGAAGCTTCATGATAAATATGGGCACATACAGGAAATAATCATCCAAAATTTCAAATCAAAGCCTGGAATCCCAATGCAAGACTTTAAAGAGCCCTCACTTGCCGAAATGGTGAAAATGGTAGCAGTTACAAAAATGCTGTTCCCCGACGCAGGGGTTCAGGTTCCACCAAACCTGAACAGGGATACGACCCAGATTTTCGTTATGGCCGGTGCAGATGATTGGGGCGGAGTTTCACCCATTACAAAGGATTATGTGAATCCAGAGGCACCTTGGCCTGAGCTTGATGAACTCCAAATGATTACAGAAGAGTTGGGCTTTCAAATGGATGAAAGACTACCAGTTTACCCAAAGTTTCTGTCAGAAGAATTCCTGAGTGACAAAATATTCGAAAAAATTGGGAAAGAGTAGTATGAAAAAATAGTACTAAATAATACTTGATTAAAATAATTATGATTAGGCTACAGTTTCATTAAACTTTACAATTTCATAAATTTATTCCTCAAAAACTTTTTTTAAACAGTTTACATTTTTTGGAAGAATTATTGTACCCTCTTCAGGATCTCCAAACTCCATATAACAGTTTTTAATGTAAAATAAACCTGTGATGGCCGTAAGTGCAGCATCCAGTTCATGTTCCGTAACTCCATCGGGTAGTTTGAAGTATTTACTTAGATCACGGTACAGATCATCGAATCCCAGAACTTTCTGCACAGTTCTCGGATGAACCTCTATAACCTTGTATTTTCCCTTTAATCTATTTGAAAGACCTATTCCTCTTTCCGTGAGCATTCTCATCCCCCGAAAAGTAAGGGGTAACACACTTCCATACTTTCTTATTTTTCTCTCAGCTTCTCTGAAATGTCCTCCAACCTTGCTGCAGCTGCAATCTTTTGAGAGGCAACATCCGCCTTTAGGAAGAGATAAAGGCGCGTCGATGGTAATTAAAGATGGAGATATCAGGTCTGTTTTCTTTAATATTTCTTCATCTTCATAAAATACGTCAAATTTGATATCCAAAATTTTTAAATCATTTGAAACATTTAAAATAGAAATTCCCGTTGGATTTTCGGGTTTCCCTGCTAAATCTATGCCTAAAATTTTCATTTTTTAGTTACAACTTCATGTATTATGTCTTACTCATTAAGTTCATTCATTGTCTTATTAATTTAATTTTATTTGTTTGTCACAATTTCCAAATTCTGGTGGATTGATTACCAATTACTTTTACTAAAATTTGTCCCAAAAGCTCTTAGCCAGATATGATCATTGTTTACTGAACTTTTCCCAGTGCATCAGCTCTCCAATTTCCCGTCTTGTTGGAGGATAAGGTTTTTCGTCAGGGAATCCTACGGGTACAACTGCAACAGGTCTTAAAAAGTCCGGAAGATTCAGTATATCATGTGTAACAGCTTCATCGAACGTGCCCACCCAACATGCACCTAATCCTAGTGCATGGGCTGCAAGGAGCATGTTCTCAGTTGCGCATGCAGTATCTTGTATGCAGTAAAGATCTTTGCCCCTATCACCATATATTGACCCTGATCTCTCTTTGTTTGCACATAAAACCATTATTACTGGGGCTTCAGATACAAAATCCCGCAAATAAGCTGCTGCAGAGAGTTCAGTCTTTATCTTATCATCTCTCACAACTATAACTTCCCAACTCTGTATATTCCCTGCTGAAGGTGCCCACATACCAGCTTCCACAATTTTATGTATCAACTCATCACTGACAGGTTCTTTTTTGAATTTTCTTATGCTTCTTCTTCCTAAAATGGCCTCAAAAACGTCCACACTACCACAACCTTGAGCTATCCCAAAATTTTTATGATAATTGTATGATACTTTTGTCAGGCTTCATTCATCCAATTTTTGCATCCACAACAACGTGATAAACACCGGGAGAATAGGGTTTTATAATTCTCTTATTCAATATTTCAACACCACGGTCCCCTGCAGCTTCTTTTATCCTTTCAACAGGCCTTATAAACTTTAATTTATCCGGAACAGATTCATGATAATGCACCACTCCACCATCCTTAATTACTTCCATTGCAGTAGGAAGGTACTCATGGGTGTTTCCAATGTAGCCCATTAAAACCCTGTCTGCAATTCCCCTTGGTGCAGTTTCCCTGCAATCCCCAAGAATGGGCTCGACTATATCCTCAACCTTGTTCAAAACTGTGTTCTGGCACAGATAACCGTATGAAACAGGATTTATCTCAACTGAATAAATTTTAGCTGGTTTTGAGTGCACTGCCATTGGTATTGAGAAGTAACCAATTCCTGCAAACATATCCACAATTGTTTCACCATCTTCAGATATTGTAGACATTCTTTTACGTTCTCCAGTGTTGCCCTTTGACCACATGACCTTTGCAACATCCATTTTGAAGAGGCAATGATTTTCTTTGTGAACAGTCTCTGTACCATCACCCAATAAAACTTTAACTTCAGGTTCCCTCTTCAAACCATTAATACGACCTAATTTAACCACCCTATTGACCCCAGGTATTTCTAAAAGCCCATTGGGGTTCTCAACATCCTGTTTTACAACTAGAATGTCACCTATTACTTTACCCTTCATAAATTTAGTTACACTTGCGGATAATAAATAATTTGTTCAACAAATTAATCCACGCCACTTAAATAATTTATTTTTAATAATACTCCTAAAATTAGTTTTTTTTATCCTACAAAATGAAATTTTAATAAAATTTATAAAACACTACAGATTATTTACTTTACTTTAAATTAGGACTTAAATCATGCCCATCCATACTGTGCTAAAATCAGTAGAGCCAATAAATCAAATTTTAAGTTGTTAAAACTCTCTTTTTCAATAAAAGAGACAATAGAAAGTTTTTTATATATAAATGAGTAAAATATTATTATTAAATATTATTAAATAGAGGCGATTAAATGTCAAAGGAACTTGAAAAAGAAATACAAGAACAAATAAGAGGAATGTTAAACAGGGGCGAACTCGAAAAAGAAATACAGGACCAAATAAGGAAAGTGATAAATGGAGGCAAACTTGAAAAAGAAATACAAGAACAAATAAGAGGAATATTAATCAGGGGCGAACTCGAAAAAGAAATACAAACCCAAATAAGAGGAATGCTAAACAGAGGCGAACTCGAAAAAGAAATACAAGAACAAATAAGAGGTAAACAAAAATAAATCAAAAATCCGCCTAAAATTCAATAATTAATTTTTTTAATGTACTTTTTAACGTGATTTTCCGAATTATACCTATCAGATCTCTATCCACCTATCTGTACTTACATTATTAGTACATTGAGTATTTATCAGTACATTGAATATATTTCAATACGCTCATTTTCGGGAATATAGATAAAAAAAGTTTTTTACAAATTAAATTATTCCTTTTAAAATTGAAGTTGGTTTTAAAATTATGACATCCATACTCCACAAAATATCATAACTTGGTTAATTGTTGTATGAATTTTTAGTTAATAAAAAATTAAAATAAGTTATTTTATGGGAAATTTTGATGAAAATTTAACATGTTAAAACATTACAAACCTTCTGTTCTCTCTAAAATTCATTCAAAAACTTTTTTCAGTAGAAGGGATCATACTGAATGAGTAATAACATTTTAGTAACCCCATAAACCTGCCAAATAAGTTTTATTAAGACTTTAACTGTTTATAATAGATATTTCAGCGCTTAACCTAATATCTAGACGAATTAACCGATATTACGAGCATAGCGAAATGCAAAATATCCCATATCGGATATAAAGGTTTCTATTTGCTTACCTTTGCAAAGAGTTATATTACCTAATAAGAATCTTTAAATGTTAAATATGGAGGTGAAACTATGGGATCGTCTTTCAAGTCACCTGCTGACACAGCTAAAGCCTGTGTAGATATAGCCGAGCTAAAAGAAAAATCTCCTTTGGGAAATTTAATTCTTTTAAGCTTTTTAGCAGGTGCATATATTGCATTCGGAGGTCTTTTGGCCGAAGTAGTTACTGGAGGTATGGCAGCAGCAGGCGCCCCTCCAGGATTAGTTAAATTAATATTCGGTGCAGTGTTCCCTGTAGGTTTGATACTGGTCGTTATAGCTGGTTCTGAGCTGTTTACTGGAAACATTATGTACATGCCATTTGGAGTATTAAAAAATAAAGCAAGCATACTCGGACTTATCCGAAATTGGGTAGGAAGTTGGGTTTTCAACCTTGTAGGTGCTGTATTTGTGGCTTACTTTTTAGCAGTTGCAACAGGTATCCTAACAGCAGATCCTTGGGCAGCTACTGCAATGACTATCGCTAAAACTAAAGCGCTTGGTGGTGCATCATTCATAGCCGCAGGAAAAGTTACTAGTTCCCTCACTTGGACACAAGTTTTCTGGAGAGCTGTAGGTTGTAACTGGTTAGTTTGTCTTGCTGTTTATGTTGCTATTGCCTCAGATGATATTATTGGCAAAATAGTGGGTATATGGTTCCCAATATTCGCGTTCGTAGCAATAGGATTTGAGCACGTCGTTGCAAATATGTTCTTTATACCTGTTGGAATATTCCTTGGTGCCGTAACATGGTCACAGTTTTTCATAAACAACATGATACCAGCTACCTTAGGTAACATAGTAGGTGGAGCAGTATTCGTAACATGTATCTACTGGTACACTTATCTTAGAGGAACAGATAAAACAATACCTGCAGATTAATCCAACACTTTTAAGTGGTTTAACCTAAAACCACTTCTCCATTTTTTAGGCGAAAATTTAGAAACAATCATGCGATTTTTTTTCTTTTTTAATGTTGATCCAAAAAATCAACTTTGGAATTTTTTTTATATATTGCCCATTTGTTTGAATCTTGCAGTTAAAAACACATACCAAATACTAACTATTTTTTCTATTATTCTTCGTTTAAGTCCTATGAATCAGGGTAAGAATATTTTTTGCAATAATTTTATAGCTTAGCCCTCTAAATAATAAAACGAAAAGATTAATATTAAAACAAATCATATTCAAATAAAATAACATAAATGAATTCAAAAACGAACCATATTCAAGTAAAATGACATGTGGAGGAATTCAAAATGAGCAAAGTAAATAGACAGGATATTCTTAGTATTTTGGATGGATACGACAAGGATAATATAACAATTGCGACATTAGGAAGTCACACAGCCCTGCACATACTCAAAGGGGCAAAAAAAGAGGGATTTAGAACCGCAGTGGTCTGCGAAAAAGGACGTGAAGTTCCATACCAAAGGTTCAATGTTGCGGACGAATATATAATCGTGGACAAATTCAAGGACATAGTGAACGAAGACGTGCAGCAAAAACTCAGGGACATGAATAGTATAGTGGTCCCACATGGTTCATTCGTTGCATACGCTGGACTTGACAATGTAGAAGACAAATTTTACGTTCCAATGTTCGGTAACAGAGATGTACTACGCTGGGAAGCTGAAAGAGACCTTGAAAGGAAACTTATAACTGAATCCGGTATCAGAATGCCATTTAAGTATGAAAATCCATCTGATATTGACAGAGCAGTTATGGTAAAGTTCCCAGGCGCACGTGGAGGTCGTGGATACTTCGTTGCATCATCACCTGAAGAATTTGATTCTAAAATCGATTCAATGCTTAAGCGAAAATGGATAAGCGAAGAAGACATAGCAAAAGCCCACATTGAAGAATACGTTTCAGGTTGTAATTACTGCATCCACTACTTCTATTCAGCACTCAAGGATGAGGTAGAAATTCTGGGAATGGACAGCCGTTACGAATCTAATATAGATGGAATCTGCAGGATCCCAGCCAAAGATCAGCTTGAAGTAGGTCTTGATCCCTCCTATGTAGTGACAGGAAACCACCCAGTTGTTATGAGAGAATCACTACTTCCACAGGCCTTCGAAATCGGAGACAACCTTGTTAAAACCGCAAAAAAACTCGTAAAACCTGGAATGAATGGACCTTTCTGCCTACAAAGCCTCTGCACAGACAACCTGGAGATAGTTGTCTTTGAAATGAGTGCAAGGACAGACGGAGGAACCAACACATTTATGGATGGATCTCCATACAGCTACCTTCTATTCGGGGAGCCAATGAGCATGGGCCGTAGAATATCAAGGGAAATTAAAAATGGAATATCTGAAGACAAGTTAGACATTCTTATAACATAAATATCCTGTTTTTATAAATTGGTTTAATTTCAAATTTAATTAATTCCAATTTTTTTTTATCTCCTTAAAGGTCCTTTAAAAGTTTTATTTTTATTTATTTTTTACATTAACTAGAGAATTCATAGCTTATCCTAGCAAAATAGATTAAAAGATTTGTATCTTAATTAAAAAGTTAATTAAAAGGATAATAATTGAAATTTTCTTATAAAAATCTTATTTATCGAGTTACTAAGAGACCTACTTATTATTGTTGGAACCTAACATCTGCCTATAAGTTAGTAAAAAATGGACAATAAATGGATATTTAATTAAAGGAAAAGATTATAAGTAGTTTAAATGAAAATATTGGGAAAAGAAAGTTTTAAAAGAGATATAATGAAGGATCTAATTAAAAATTAAGAAACAATAAAACTAGTAATATTTATATAGAATGAATCTTACATATAGGCATAGAAAGTTTATTTGAGAACTATTTTTATTTGCCGTATTTTTTTCGAGGTGTATTTATGAACGATAAAGATCTATTAAAAGGGACTACAACTGTTGGTTTAACCTGTAAAGACGGTATTGTTTTCGCTACAGAAAGAAGAGCCACAATGGGTAATTTAGTAGCCCACAAGGTCGCAGAAAAAATATTTAAGATAGACGACCATATAGGCGCCACCATTGCAGGGTCTGTTTCTCATGCACAAGTCCTCATGAAATATATAAGCGCCGAAGTAGCACTTTACAGGCTCAGAAATGGTGCTATAATCAGCGTTGAAGCCGCAGCAACCCTCACAGCAAACATATTACATTCATCACCACTCTACGTTCAGACATTGTTAGGGGGAGTGGACAATAAAGGACCATCACTTTACTCACTCGACCCATCAGGTGGTGTGATGAAGGACATGATGATATCAACAGGTTCAGGATCACCAATGGCTTATGGTGTCCTTGAAGATCGTTACAATGAAGATATGTACGTTGATGAAGGTATTGATACTGCCATCAGAGCCATAAAATCTGCGATGGAAAGAGATACATTTTCAGGTAACGGCATACTAGTTGCTACCATTACTGCGGAGGAAGGCTTTAAAATGCTATCCGCTGAAGAGGTAGAAAAAAAAGTTAAAGAAATAAACTAATTTTCAATCTTAAATTTTTATTAAACTTTTTTATTACAATATAATTTGAAAATATTTAATTTGGAAAGTAAACACCAAAGTTTACGATTTATTTTCTATTTTTTAGAAGTGATTATATGGGTTCAGAGATTCAAGAAATTAAAAATACAATAGTACAAAGATTACCCAAACGAGTACAAGTGGCAAAGGTAGAATTTGAAGGTCCCGAAGTTGTGATCTACACCAAAAATCCCGAGATAATAACGGAAAATGGTGATCTCATAAGGGATCTTGCAAAAGATATCAGAAAGAGGATAATTATTCGATCAGATCGTTCTGTCCTCATGGAACCGGAAAAATCCATAGCAAAGATTCAGGAGATAGTTCCTGAAGATGCTAAAATAACCGATATCTCCTTTGACGATGTAACTTGTGAGGTAATAATAGAAGCCAGGAAACCGGGGCTTGTGATCGGTAAATACGGTTCAACATCAAGAGAAATAGTAAAACAGACAGGTTGGGCACCTAAAATTCTTAGGACACCACCCATAACATCTGAGGTTATACAAAGAGTAAGGAGGACACTTCGAAAGAATAGTAAAGAGCGTAAAAAGTTCTTACAGACACTTGGAAACAGAATTCACAGGGAAATGCCATCAGAAAATGAATGGACAAGATTAACATCCCTTGGAGGTTTCAGAGAAGTTGGAAGATCCTCACTATTTTTACAAACAACGAACAGTAAGATATTACTTGACTGTGGTGTTAACGTCGCAGGCACAGATGATAAAAGTTCATATCCCTACCTAAACGTTCCGGAATTTGTACTAGATGACCTGGATGCAGTTGTAATATCTCACGCACACCTTGACCACTCAGGATTCTTACCATACCTTTACCACTACGGATACGAGGGACCTGTATACTGCACAACACCTACAAGGGACTTAATGACACTCTTACAGCTTGATCATATAGATATAGCCCATAGGGAAGATAAACCATTACCATTTAACATTAAACACGTTAAAAAAAGCATTAAACACACTATTACCCTTGATTACGGCGAAGTAACTGATATAGCCCCAGATATCAGGTTAACACTTCACAACGCAGGACATATACTTGGTTCTGCCATCACACACATGCACATTGGTGACGGTCAGCACAACTTCGTTTACACTGGAGACTTCAAGTTTGAGAGAAGCAGACTCCTAGAGCCGGCAGTTGCCAAGTTCCCAAGGATAGAATCCATGGTCATGGAGAGTACCTACGGTGGCCACGAGGATGTGCAGCCAACACGCAACGATGCTGAGAAGGAACTTATAAAAACCATTTATCAAACACTGCAGCGTGGAGGAAAAGTTCTTATTCCAGTATTTGCTGTCGGACGTGCCCAGGAAATCATGATAGTTCTTGAAGAGTATATAAGGCACGGAATCATTGAAGAAGTTCCAGTCTACATCGACGGAATGATATGGGAAGCAACTGCAATCCATACAGCACGCCCAGAGTACCTAAGCAAGGACCTCCGGGATCAGATATTCCACATGGGTAAAAACCCATTCATATCAGACGTTTTCCACAAGGTAAACGGAGGAAACAACCGTCAGGAAATAATCGAAGGAGAACCATCAATTATCCTTTCAACATCTGGAATGTTAACAGGAGGAAACTCAGTTGATTACTTCAAATGGTTATGTGAGGACGAAAAAAACTCTATAATCTTTGTGGGATATCAGTCAGAAGGATCCCTGGGTAGAAGACTTCAGAAGGGTTGGAAAGAGATACCACTCAAAGAAGATGGTAAAACCAATGTTTACAATGTGAAAATGCAGATCAAGACTGTTCAGGGTTTCAGCGGACACTCAGACAGAAGGCAGCTCATGGATTACATAAGGAGATTGTCCCCAAAACCAGAGAAGATCATGATATGCCACGGAGACAATTACAAAACACTGGACCTTGCATCAAGTATATACAGGCAGTACAAGATCGAGACCAAAACTCCTATGAACCTTGAAACCATCCGGATCCAGTAACAGGAATTATTGATCAGATCCAACTTGATCCGAAATTAAGAAAGTTATTTCCTTACTTCCTATTTTTTTGGGATTTGATCTTAACTTTGGAGACTGTATCTTAAAGCTCTTTTAATGATTGCAATCTTTAAAATGGTTGCAAATTGATTCTTTTTAACTGATTCTACTTTGGATTTTTTTAAGATTCCCGAAAATTTTTGAGTATTAATTTTGAACTTAGTTTTGAACTTTTGAAAATCGATCCAAGATATAAAAAAGGTTTTTAGTCATTTATATTCCAATTATTCCAAAATAAAATGGATTATATATTAATTAGGGATTTTATCCAAAATTTGTCTATTTTAAATCCTTTAAACTTTTAAAAAATTTCAAAAAATAATTTAAACTTCATAATAACAGTTTTTATGGTATAAATATCTTAAAAAAAGGATATTAGTGGGACTAAATGCATAAATCCCTTCCAAAATCAAAAATTTTATATTTAATTTTATAAGATTTTTAGGTACTGATATTATCCCTAATTTTGAATTGAAGCCCAGAAATTCTTTATTAACAGTACCACAAAACTTAATAATTTGTAATTACAACATATTAATACTTATCTATCCAAGTAATATCTCAATTAATTTTTTAAAAACCATTTGAGGGGGGGTAGAGGTTGCATGGGGCTGAAATAACTTATAAAAAAGATTATTGTCCCATTAAGGTCTTTAAAAATTCAAATTTGGGCAGAAAACAAATTTACAAAGAGTATCTGAACAAAAATAACCTTAAAGAACTTGAAGATCTAGAAATGGTCTTGAACAGCCTGATCAAAAGCACCGTAGATCAAAAGTCAAAGGTAGGACTAGAGATCGTACTACTCCTCATATCACATAAAAGAAAAGACGTAAAAGCCTGCGCATTAGGAAATTTATACATTTTAGCCCGTGATGAATCGGTCAAAAACATTGCTATTAACGAATTAAAGGCAATGATATCTGATGAAAATCCACATGTCCGCAAATCTGCATTAGATTCACTGGAATTATATGCAAACGAAGCCAATACCCTGGAAGTAACTGAAATTATCTTGGAACTGTTAACTAGAATAAGAAAAAACATTCAAAGCATGAAAAATAATATTAAAACCAGTGCTAAACGTTTTAAATCCTTAAAAGTCAACAGTAAACTATTTTTAAACACATTTGGTAAGTTATTTAATAAAATACCAATCAATACACCAAAAATTAAGCAACGAATCACTCACTTTTACAATATACTGAATTATTTAACATACAAATACACCCTATTCTCCAAGATAGCCGAAATGTTTCCTGAACTAAGTGACATCAACGTTTTATTTGAAGAAAATTTTATTGAACAGGGAATAATACCATATTCAAGCATATCTAAGTTTGAATTAAAGCAAAAAGACCCTTTAAATGAATTAGCAACAATTTATGCCAACACTATCCTTGAAAAAGGACATTTACGCAGATTAAAAGCTTTTCTTGATGACGAAGATTACAGTATTCGAATGACTGGAGTTAATGCTTTAACCAATACAGCAAACATATTAATTAGTTCCAAAAAGAAAACATTTATAGAAAGTCTAAAGATCTCTTTAGTCAAGGTATATCCATTACTTAAACGAACTATCAGTACATAACATATTAAAAACAACAATAATTAAAATAATATCAAGAATTACACGGTGAATTTATGGTAACATACTCAGAATCAGGTGTTGACATAAGTCTTGAGGAGGCAACAGTTTCTGCGCTAACCTCAAAACTAAAGGAAACCCTTAACTTCAGGAACGTAATGACAGAAAGCGGACATTTCGCCGCACTGGTTAAACTTGGTGATAAAGCCATTGCAATGAGCACAGATGGTGTTGGAAGTAAGATACTCGTAGCTGAGATGATGAAAAAATACGACACTGTAGGTATAGACTGCGTTGCAATGGTAGTAAACGACATACTATGCGTTGGAGCAGAACCCATAGCAATGGTGGATTATTTGGCCGTTGAAAAACCCGATCCAGAAGCTGCAGCCCAGATAGGTGCAGGACTTGCAGAGGGAGCCAGACAGGCCAATGTTGCAATGATTGGCGGCGAAACTGCTTCATTACCCGAAATCATTAAGAATTTCGACCTTGCAGGTACAGGTATGGGGATCGTTGACAGCGATAAGGTAATAACAGGTAAAGATATTCATGAAGGCGACGTTTTAATAGGAATAGAAAGCAGTGGAATTCACAGCAACGGATTGAGTCTTGCAAGGAATATATTCTTTGAAGAATCTAATTTTAAAGTGGATGACCCCCTTCCAGATGATCCAGATACATCTGTGGGTTCTGCATTACTAAAACCAACCATAATATATGTAAACCCCATTACTGAACTTTTAAAAACGGATGTTGATGTCCATGGACTTGCCCACATAACTGGCGGCGGATTTACAAATCTTAAAAGGCTTAAAAAAGGCATTGGTTATGATATAAATAATTTACCCGAACCAAATCCTTTATTCATGTCTATATATTCTTTAGGCGTGCCGTTAGATGAGATGTATCATGTTTTTAATATGGGCATAGGTTTTGTTGTTATTGTAAGAGAAGACGATGCAGACAGAACCGTAAAGATTATAGAAAAGTATAACAAAGCTTATAGAATAGGGTATGTCTTCGAAGACCCTGAAGAAAAGGTTAAAATAAAAGCCTTTGATGAACGTATTATCACGTTATAATTTAATTAAAGTTTGTAAATTTTAAATTAATTACTTTTTGTGAATTAATTACTGAATTACAAACTAGTTTTAATTTATAAACTAATTCAACTTATAAAATCAAATTTTGAAGGTGCAGAGATGAATATAACAATAGAACAGGAAAGATCAATAGTTATCGAGATCCTAAAAAGGATGGACGTGCCCGAAGAAGACGCAGAAATCGTTGCAGATGTAACCGTAGACGCAGATCTCAAAGGGTTCACATCCCACGGAATTGGCAGATTCCCCCAATATATTAAAGGATTAAAGTTAGGTTTCATAAACCCCAGCTCAGAAATAACAATTGAAAAGGAGACTGTTTCAACAGCCCTTATAAATGGTAACCATGGATTTGGACAAGTTGTAACGTACAAAGGTATGGAACTTGCAATGGAAAAGGCACATGAAACAGGTATAGGACTTGTTGGGATACACGATTCAAACCATTTCGGTGTTACAGGCTACTACTCAGATATGGCCCTAATGAAAAACATGATCGGAGTAGTAATAGCCAACACAGAACCTGCAGTGGCCCCTTTAGGTGGAAAAGAGCCAATAATTGGTACAAACCCCATAGCAATCGGCATACCCTCAAACAAAAATTACATATCTGTAGATATGGCAACATCTGCATCAGCAAGGGGAAAACTTATTGAAGCAGCACGTAAAGGTGAAAAAATCCCTGAAAACGTTGCACTGGACGCCGAGGGACATCCAACAATAGATCCTGAGGAAGCCCTCAAGGGTTCAATACTACCATTTGGAGCCCACAAAGGTTACGCACTTTCATTCATGATAGAAATACTCGCAGGACCCTTGGTAAAGGCTGCTTTTGGTAAAAAAGTCACTGGAACGGCCAGTTCAGATGAGATATGTACCAAAGGAGATCTTATAACAGTCATAGACCCTACGAAACTCTGCGACATTGAAAAGTTCAAAGAAGATGTAGACGATTTCGTAGAAGAAATTAAAGCTCCTGGAAATGTTTTCATACCCGGGGACATGGAAGTGCGCAACGTTGAAAATCACAAAAAAGCAGGAATTGGCCTGGACGATAAACTCTTAAATCAGCTTAAAGAAATAGCTGAGGAAGTATCATTCGATCTTGAGGGTTTTTTAGGTGAATAATTCTCAAATTAAGGTGTGTTAATGGACAGTAGCCAAGCAGTTTATGATGCACTCAAGACAGCAGGGATAAACTTTATAGTCACCCTGCCATGCGTTAACCTTGGAAAAATACTGGATATGGTAGAATGCGACCCTGAAATAATCCATGTACCAGTTACAAGGGAAGAGGAAGGTTTTGGAATCTGTGCCGGGGCATTCATGGGTGGGAAAAAACCTGCAATACTCATGCAAAATTCAGGTCTCGGTAATTCTGTAAATGTGCTGGCATCACTTTTCAAGCTTTACAACTTCCCAGTTCTCATGATCATGAGCCACAGGGGGACTCTGGGTGAGAAGATATCTGCCCAAATGCCCATGGGAAAGGCCACACCAAAGGTTCTTGATGCACTGGACATACCTCACTTCAATCCTAAAACACCTGCAGAGGCATTGAAGGTTATTCCAGATGCATGGAACCTTTCAGAAACTGGAGGCACACCTGTGGGGATATTGCTTGATATCACATTTTGGTGATGAAAACAAATTTAACCTTTAATTTCTTTTTGATCTTCTTTTTTGATTAGATACTAAAAAGAAATTTTTTTACTGATTTCTTTTGAAATATATAAAACAAGTTTTTATTTTTCTGATTTATTATTCGTTACCTTTAACTCTTTGAATCTATCATTTATTTATTTGATTATTTTACTCTGATTAAAACAGCTTTTACTTTCTTGCAAATCTTGCACCCATATCAAAGGCTTTTTCACAGTCCTTTGGAAATATCTCTTCTTTTCTTTTAAGTTTTGCTTCAGGGTCAAAACGTGAAGAAACATATTTAGAGTAATCGTTGAATTGATAAGTATCTGTAACAATTAATGACTCCGATTTTCCAATTATGCGTTCAACAAAACTTTCTGAAAGTTTAAACTGTTCAAGGTAACCTATTTCTTTCATCACTTCCTCAGTTACCCCCATGGTATAAATAAAACCTACAGGTATCCTTTTAGGGAAAAGTGTTGATCCTTCATTATCATAAACCAGATAAGGGAATATTAACCTCTCAAAAAAGGATCTCATCTCACCTGTGGCTGTTCCAAGGTAAATTGGAGATCCAAGGATCAGTGCATCGCTTTCAGTGATTCTATCAAGAATTGGGGTTAGATCATCCTTGATGTTGCATCTACCGTAGCTTTTTCCACCCTTCAACTTACAGGCAAAACAGCTTTTACAACCTTTATAATTGATATCATACAGGTTTACAAGTTCTGTTTCTGCCCCCTGTGATCTGGCCCCTTCAAGGGCTTTTTCAAGCAGCGTTGCAGTGTTCCATTTCTTTCTCGGGCTTCCATTAATTGCAATGACCTTCATTGTATACCCCCAATTTATCAGCAATCCAATGTTATTTCCCATCAAGTAAATTTTCTTTATTTCAACAAATAAACCTAACTGACCAAGTTTTTACCTGATTCTCTGGCTTTTTTCAAGACCTCTTCCTTGTTTTTAACTTCACCAGGGGCCTGGTTTCCGTTTGAGGAAAGTACTTCCTTGACGTTGTAGCCTAAAAGGTTGAACATGTCTCTTGTGGAATTTATGTACCCTTCAAACATTTTTTCGTCTGGGTTTCCCTGTGAGAAAACAAGTGCCACGTCTTTTTTGCCGTATTTTTCTTCAAATCCTGTCATGAAGAATGCGTAAAGTCTATCTGTGAATAGTTTTGCCTGGGCTGACATCTGCCACATGTAAATAGGAGCACCCAGTACGAAAGCATCGGCTTCTTTTATTTTTTTATAAATGGTCTGCATGTCATCGTCTGTTGCACAATCGCCATTATTACCTTTGCAGTGCTGGCAAGCCTGGCAAGGTTTAATATCCATTTTATTCAGATTGAAAATTTCTGTTTCTGCCCCTTCCTCAGAAGCTCCTTTCAACATTTCTCCAACGAGAATCTCAGTATTCCCGCCCTCCCTTGGGCTTCCTACAAATCCTACTACTTTCATGTTAAACCTCCAAATTTTGTATCTCAACAACAAACTGTTGTATGTACAAACATATATAAGGTTTTCTACCATACTAAAAAAAGGAACTGTCTTTGGTAACAATCCATGAATATTTTGTTGATGCTAACTACCAACAATATTTCATTTAAAGAATAATTTTTATATCAATAAGAACATATTATTTCCCAGCTTAAAAACAGTTTTTTCATTTTTAAGTATTTTATAACCATTAAAGTCAAGGAGAAGAGATCATGGGCGATGGATCCCTGTGCAATTGTTTATACTTCACAAGCAACCGATTATCAAGAGTATTAACTAAGATGGCAGAAGAAGAGTTCAAATCAACGGGCCTTTTCCCATCACAAGCCCTAGCACTCATGATAATCAACGACAAACCCGGAATATCCCAGAACGATCTCAGCCGTGAGCTTGATATAAAACCCTCAACAACATCCCGTTTTATAGACAAACTCGAACATAAAAACCTTGTCAAAAGAGAAGTTAAAGGAAAATCCTCTTTTCTTTATTCAACAGCCGATGGATTGTCTTTAATGGAAAAAATAGATACCTGCTGGAAGAACCTTTTTCAACGGTACTCCACAGTTTTAGGGCAGGAAGAAGGGGCAAAATTAACTAATGCCATTCATAATGCAGTTGACAAACTTGAAAAAGAATTATAACCCTTAATTTAATTAATGGTGATCATTCTAAATCATTCATGGAATATGTAGAATAATGGGGAAATTTTAGAATAATTGAAATTTTTATTTTTATGAAAATGTAATTGAACAATAAGGTGCAAAAAAATGAAGAGAATAGACGCTATTTCCAAGATCATCCAAGAGCTTGATGATGAACTGGTGATCTGCAACATAGGATTCCCATCAAGGGAGCTTTACCATGTCAAAGATTCTAAAACCCATTTCTATATGTTGGGTTCAATGGGCATGGCATCATCCATTGGTTTAGGACTTGCAATGTCCGTTGACAGGAAAGTCGTGGTCTTCGACGGTGACGGCTCCGTGCTTATGAACATGGGAAGTCTTGTAACCACCTACAATCAGAAACCAGAGAATTTAATACTGGTAGTACTTGACAACGAGTGCTACGGCTCAACAGGATGCCAGACCACCTACGCTTCAAACCTTGACCTTGGAAAAGTAGCTGAAGCCGTTGGATTTGAGAGAATTTTCTTCTTTAAAGATGAAATAAACTTTAAGGATGTATTAAAAGTTAAAGGTCCTGTTTTTGTCCATATGAAGGTTGAAAAGGGTAATGCAAAAGTTCCAATAATTGATATGCATGCTACAACCATCAAAGACAGATTTATGAAAGAAGTTTGCAGAGAATAAGAATACGGATTATAATTTTATAGATCTAAAATTTATTTTCTTTATTCTTTAAGGTTTCTATAAGGATAATGATGGAAATAATCAAAGTAATTTTCTGAAATTACACAGAATTTCCTAAATTATGCTGGAATTATATCTGAATTATCTGAATTATTTTTGCAAATATCTAGATGTCAAATTTAAATGTAAAATTTGCAGATGTGAACCTAAGTTATGAAGAATAAAAATGAGTATAATGAAAATATGGAATAGAATTGATTAAAAAAGAATTGATTAAAAATAGGAAATATAGAAAAAGAATAGTCAATTTGTCTTTTAACTTCTTCTCCTTTTGAATTCATCTAAAATCTCGTCCAGTTCCACACCTTTATAAACCATAAGGACCATTGTGTGGAAAAAGAGATCTACAGCTTCATAAACAAGGTTTTCATCGTTTTTAGAGGCAATTATAACTTCAGCAGCTTCTTCACCTACCTTTTCAAGTATCTTGTCCTCTGCCCTTTTGTCGCTGTCCTGCATAAGGTGTGATGTGTATGAATCTACGGGGTTATCGCGTCTGTCCTCCAAAACCCTGTAAACCTCCCTTATTATCTCTTCTTTCACTTTTTAATCTCCTTTTTAAGGCTGAATTCCTTTTTAATGCTTCCTGTTATTGCGATAAGTGGGTGCTGTGCGTCGTCTATTACTTCAATATCCTCAAATGAGAATATACCATTTTTATCGGCTGTTTTCTCAAGTCCAAGTACCATATCCTTATCAATCTGGATCACATAAGAATCAATCTCATCGTAACCCAGTTTACGGGCTGCAACTGTCCTATGATGTCCATCAACAAGAACAAAACGGTTTCCAACTTTAACAACTATGGTTGGCTCTGCAAGACCCCTCTTAAGTTCGTAAGTCCTTCCCTGTAATTCATCGGCGTATATTTTGTCCTGGGTCGGTCTGAGATTCTTTATTGGCACTTTCATACGCACCAGTTTGGTTTTGATGTCATAAAGTTGTTCCAGAGTTTTTTTGAAGTAGTTAACCTTCAGTGGAGTGGACCTCTCGATGTGTGAGCGGACAATATCAGTATTTGTTAATATACCAACCAATTTACTTGCTTTATCCACAACAGGAAGTCTTGATATCCCCATACGGAACATTACCCTTGCTGCATCCGTTATTGGCATTTCATGGTCTGCAACCACCACGTCCGTTGACATTATACCGCTGACCTCGGGTACCCATTCTTTGAGGAGAAGATCAAAAGCCGTCACCATTCCAATTACTTCCCCATTGGTTTTAACTGGAAATCCATCGTGTCCTGTGGCCTTCATAAGCTCTATAACTTCCTCATTAGGCGTATCAGGTGTCACTGTTATAACATCTCTGGTCATATAATCTTTTACTAAAGCTGAACTCGTCATTCAAATCTCCTATAACTTAGAATCACTTTTTCCATAATACTTTATTATCAAATTCTATTTTAACAATTCTATGATATGGAATATGTGTTCCTTCTTTTAATATTAAGAATCCACCTTCTAACTTTTCTATAGAAATTCCATCAATTGTTTTAAGGTTTCCTTGTACCCCTCTATGGATGTAGGTTATTTTTGTTCCATCAATCTCCATTTCAGGATGCCATAAAATCATGTTTATGATGTTTTTCGCCATCTTGAAACCTATTTCCTAAATTTATTAAAAATCTATTCTAAATAAACTTAGTTTTTTGGTTTATAGCAAGTATGTTTAAATTCTATTCCTTCAGATATCCCTCAATAAGCTTAAAAGTTTCACCGGGATCAGCTTTACCCCTTGTAATCCTCATAACCTGTCCTATTAAGAAGTTCATTGCATTTTTCTTACCTTCATGGTAATCTGAAACAGCTTCAGGGTTTTCATTTATGGCCTGTTTCACTGCATTCATCACAACATCTTCCTCAACAACACCAATTAGGCCTAAATCCTCTGCGATCTTATGGGGCATGACATGGTTTTTAGGCAGCTTCTCCACGATCCTTTGTCCTGCTTTAGTTGTGATTTTCTTATCTTGTAACATACTGAGAAGATCTATTATTTGTGCAGGGGTTATTTCACTTTCCTTGAAGCTCATCTTGTTGTAGTAAATCACTCTTTTCAGTTCATCCCTCATCCAAAGTGCTGCAAATTCAGGATCCACAGTTTTTGCAACTTCTTCAAATGCATTTGCAAGCTCTAATTCAGATGTAAGAACTTTTGCATGGGTTTTTTCGATTCCATACTCCTCGACAAACCGATCTGTCTTTATATGTGATGGTTCAGGCATTGCTTCCCTTATGGCCTCAACTCGAGCTTCTTCAGCAAGCATTGGAGGTAGATCAGGATCTGGTATGTATCTGTAATCTTCTGCTTCTTCTTTAAGACGCATTGGAACCGTTATCATCTGTGACTCAAGAAATGCTCTTGTTTCCTGTTTTATTTCTATTCCTCGTTTAAGGAGGTTTTTCTGACGAACCATCTCAAACTTGAGGGCCTTGTAAGCCCCTTTTATGGAGTTTATGTTCTTGATCTCGGCCCTTTTACCGCCTTCAAGGGAAATGTTCACGTCTGCACGCATGGTTCCCTCTCCACGTGCACTACCACTGTACTCCAACACCCTTATAAGTTCTTTAAGAAATGTACGTGCCTCTTCGGGCGATTTCATGTCCGGCTCTGTCACGATCTCAATTAAAGGTATTCCAGACCTGTTAAAGTCAACGATTCCAAGATCCGGTTTGTACTGGCCCGGGTCCTCCTCAAGGTGAACTTCCCTTATTCTTATACCGTTGAGATCTCCCTCGTACCCTATTGGTACTGAGGTTCTCTGGTAACCTGAAGACAGGTCAGGGTAGTCGTAGTGTTTACGCTGGAAGTAGGTCATATCTGGTGATATTTTACAAGCAAGCATTAAGGCTATTTTCACAGCCCCATCAAGTGCCTCTTTATTTGGAGGGTATGGCTTGGCTCCGGGTTGATTCAAACAAACATGACATATGTTTGAGTTTGCAGGAGCATCCTGATAATTTGTATGGCATGTGCAGAATAATTTAGAATCAGTTTCAAGCTGAACGTGAATTTCCAATCCGCATTTCATCTTAATGGTTATTCCTCCTTGAAAATTAAATGAATTTTACTGTGAGTGTAAATTTTTTATTTGAATATTTTTTTAATAGTTAATTTTTTTAATAGTTAACCCTTATCTTGTTCTGATTTATTATTGAGACACTGATCAATATATCTTTTTATAAAGGGCTCAACTTTTGGATCAGGAATTTTACCTGTCTTCAGCATGCAAAAATCTGTAAAAGTACCTTCAAGTTCTCGACCTGCCCATAAAACCTCATTTTCGGCCCTTTTAGCATATCCTGTTCCAAACATCTTAAATAATGGGAACTTGGTAATTCCAGTGGCACCTGCAAGAATTAGAGGACCTATGTTAGCCAGGTTATCTGTCCAAGTGCCTGTGATTATCTTAAGTTTAGGAAATTTAATCCTGGTGGCTGCAACAACCCCTGCATAATATAAAGATGCAGGTTGAGGCTCGTTCTCATAGATAGTATCTTTGTGTGGGTTTAGAGAGTAGAAAGTCACCCTGTTTATTCCAACGGTTTGTATCATGTCCCAAAGATATTTCAGATCATCTGGAGTTTCTCCAAGACCCAAAATAATTGTTATTGCTTTTTCAAACCCTAGATCTCCTGCAAGTTCAAGCATCTCAACTATATCGTCAAGAGATTTGCTTGGACAGATTTTATCATGAAGTTCAGGGTTTGCAACTTCCACAGCCCCAGTTACCCCTGCTATTTCTTCTCCGTAGGCATCAAGATCTTTCGTTATGCCCACGTTAAGCCAGACAGGTTTTCCAGTTATCTTGTGGATACTTTCACATATGTTTTTTATCTCAGGAGTAGTGAAAGCACCATAACCACCTGATAGAAATTCTACATTCCATCCCAATCTCTTTGTGAGTTCTGCTTCTGCAAAAATTGATTCTTCACTTCTACGTGCCTTTGCTGGTTCTCGGATCTTGGACTTCTGGGAGGACATATAACAAAATGCGCAGTCTCCCTTTTCGCACCACCATGAAAGGAAAATTGCCCGTTCAAGGGATATTTTATTCCCATGTTCTTTTAAGGTGATTTCGTTGGCCTTGTTGATGAGTTCAATGGTTTGAAAGCTTTTGATTTTTCTGATGAGATTCATGTTTACCTTTTCTCTCAATTTAGTGAATTTCATTGGGAATTCATTGCTGAAGAATTCAATAGGCATTGCTGAAGAATTCAATAGGGAATTAATTTAATTCAAATATTTCATGTATTAATTCGTGTATCCCATTTTTAACGTTCGTTTAACTTAAATTTTTAATTAGTGAATCATTCTCAAGTTCAGTTTGATCTTGTCTATGATCTAAACAATATTAATTTTGTTTTAATAGATAAAAATTTTTTACGTTGAAGTTAGGTTGATAAAATAAATGACACATTAAACAAATAATAGATATACTAGAATATAGTTAAATAAACTTTGGAAATAAATAGGATTAAAATAAATTTAATGTGGTTATTTAATGAATTATCCTGCTAAAGTTAAATGAAAATAGTACGTTAGATGAATTGGTCATGGAACTGTTCATTTAAGTTAAATTTTTAATGTAAGCTAATTTAAAATCGGTACGCCCCTTTAACTCTATAAAATATGATTTACTATTATTTTATGATTATAGTTCATTTTAAATAGTACAATTGGGCATATAGAGATTTTAAGCACATGCTAAAATCCAAGTCAAATCCAAAACGTTTATATAATATAAATATCTACCTAGAACATACATCTTGGTATGCTGTGTTTTGTAAATCTTGCAAACTTTAGGTAGTACTTTGCAGGCTTTCTTGGCATTCTGCCGCCGTAGCTCAGTAGGTAGAGCGTTCGACTGTTAATCGATTGGTCACAGGTTCGAGCCCTGTCGGCGGCGCTCTGGGCCCATAGCTTAGCCAGGTAGAGCGCCCGGCTCATAACCGGGCGGCCATGGGTTCGAACCCCATTGGGCCCATTTTGTATTCATTAATAAAATATTATTTGAAAATTCGATAAATAATTGCTCCGGTGGTGTAGTCCGGCCAATCATTTCGGCCTTTCGAGCCGAAGACTCGGGTTCGAATCCCGGCCGGAGCATTTTTAAATTTTGAAGTTTTAGTTTGAAATGATTTTAGATCATTCTAACAACATACCATGCAATGTGCAATTGCGGGGGTGCCCGAGTCAGGTCAAAGGGGACAGGCTTAGGACCTGTTGGCATAGGCCTACCAGGGTTCGAACCCCTGCCCCCGCACTCAAAAGATAAATTTCATATGCCGGGGTAGGGTAGGTGGTTATCCTACGGGACTGTGGATCCCGCGACTCGGGTTCGAATCTCGGCCCCGGCCTTAATATTACCAAACAATTGTCAAAACTACTATTTTTTAAACCTAAATTTGAGAATTATAAAACTTATTCTTATATGTTTCTTCTTCAGTTTTCTTTGGTTACGGATGATCTACGTCTTTTCCAGTCAGTTTACTAAAACTTCTGAAGTCAAAACTTTTTTAAATGATATCAGAAGTCTTTATGCCATTTTATTTCCTATTCTGTATTCTTATTCTGATAAATTTTCCATTTTGTTTACTATCTAAGTTAGCTACCATTTTTTTGTTGATAGTGTTTTTCTATAGTGCTTGAAAATTAAAACAGGAATTAAAGACAATACACATTGAATTAGAAAAATTACTTATACAATATTCTACAGAATTGCTTTTATATGAGTTACCTATTAACTTAGCAGTGTTGTGGCAGTCATGATAAAAATGGAAAGAACTTGTGGTTCGATTAAATGTGATGTTATACAAAACGGGGAAAAAATAGGGCATATGGATGGGGTCAACTTAACGCAATGGTTTGTTAAGAATAAATACCGATACACTGGAACATTTTCAAGATTTATTACAACAAATCCCCTTGAAAGCCATTCCGGAATAAACGTGGACATAATATTTGGTGATAGAACTATTGTCATCAAAGATGCCCGAGTAGAATGGATGAAAAGCACCACCAGAAACGGCACGTTCCACGCTGAGAAAGTGGAAAGTTATGAGATTCAATAACTGTGTTTCAATTGATACCTGGTGAAATAATGGTTACATAGTGAAATAATGGGGAATAACTATTTTTTCAAAAAATATTTTAAAAATTAAATTTTGATGTCCAAATTATTTTAAAGTCTGATTAATATGAGCAAAACAGGATCAAAGGAAGAAAGAGACCTCGTAAAAATGTTATGGGATGCAGATTGTGCAGCCATGAGAGCCCCAGCATCAGGTGGTGCAACTAAAAAACCTCTTCCTGATGTGATTGCAGGTAATGGAAAGATCTATCTGGCCATTGAAGTTAAATCATCCTCAAAAGACAGAATATATATCGATTCTCCAAAAATAGAGGGCCTGCTAGAGTTTTCAGGGACTTTTGGAGCCCAACCCTACCTTGGAGCCAAGTTCAACTACATGAAATGGCGGTTTTTAAAATTAGAAGACCTGAAAAAAACTAAAAACGGAAATTACAGGGTAGACAGAGAGTTGGTACTGGAAAAAGGTCTGGAACTGGATGAGATTATTGGGAAAGACAGGCAGATGAAATTCTGATCAATTTATATATCAATTTGTATACGATTGTATACGATAATTTGTAACATAGACTAAAATTTCAGGGAAGGTGTTTAAATGGATCGAAAAATAACTATACTGGTTTTAGTGATCTTTATTTGTTTAATTGCAGGAGCAGCTGCCATTGTATTTACAACAAACACCGTTAATGACGGTATAGCTCAAGAACAGAATACCACACAAACGAACGAATCGAATACATCTAATACAACAGTATCTGGAATTCAAGTGTTGGCAACTCAAAAAGGACCATCAACAGCTCATAAAGGTGAGAACATAACCATCAATTACACCATTGCCAACACTGGCAGTCAGACCGTGTACAATGTTAAAGCCCTCGACCAAAATTTTGATAAAACTCTAGGAACCCTAAAATCTGGTGAAAGCAAAAACTTCCAGTACATTATACACATACCCACAGATAAAGAAGTTCAAGAGGATTTCAGCTCTAATGCAACCGTATCCAACCCATTTTATATCGGAGGGTTTGCAGTGACATACACAGATGCCAAAGGTTCAACATATTCCTTAAACGCCAACAAACTGGAAATAAAATTGGTATAAATGGTAAATTTTTAGTAAACTTTTAGAACCCTTGACCTTTAGTGGCCTGACCTTGAATTATTCTGTCATTAAGGGATTTAGGGGTTATTTCCCTTTTTTTCTTTGACTTAAGTTGTTAACTCAAGTTCGGATCAATCTTTTAACTAATCTGATTAAGCTGGTTAAACCCAAAGCTGATTAAGCTGTTTAACTGTATTTTTTGAATGTTTCCTTTAGCTAAATCTTTAATCTATGCTAATTTTTATATAACCAACATTAATGGGATTAAGTTAATGGATTAATATTCTTATTCCTATTTTTAGCTCAGTTAAGGTTTAATTTCAACCTTTTCAACCTCTTCAGAACTATTATCACCCTTTTTATAGGCAACAACTGCAGCGTAAGTCACACCAAGAATTAATGGCCCTAATATAAACCCAACAACACCCATTACTATGGGTCCGCAAAGGAATCCCAATAAAAATATCAAAGGATGAATATCTGCATATTTACCGGCAAGTTTGGGCCTTATATAAACATCAATTATGCTTAAAGAAGTTCCCAGTGCCAAAACCTCAACTGCCCTTATGTAGTTCCCAATGAATATATCGTAGATTGCCAGAGCAGCAATTGTTGGCCAGTGCCCTATAATGGGTATGAGCTGGAAAAATCCAGTAAGCACACCAAGGAACAGAGGATATGGATATCCAAGTATTCCAAACCCAATACCCGCTATTGTACCTGTTATAATGGCTGTGAGGAAGTGTCCAACAAATATGCTCTTTAAAACTCTATCTATTTCCTCAGAAAGTCTTTTGAAGTAGCTTTCGAGGTTTTCCGGTACTGCATAAACAATGTACTCCCAGAGTTTGTCACCATCCCTTGCAAAGTAGAAGGTTGATGCAAAAAATATGAAAAGATCAAGTGCAACCATTGGTACAGATTCCAGGAGTTTGAAAAGATATTCAGTCACACTTTTAAGGATATCAGCCGCCGCTACATCAAGTGAGTTAAGAACAGATGTGAGATACGGGGATCCTGCAGGCAGATAATGGTTAACAACAGGATAATTCTGGATGCTTGTACTGCTTATGCTACTTAAATTAATGCTTTTCAAAGATACAATTATTGCAGGGGTTGCCTGTATAATAGTACTTATAAAAAGGGCCAAAACGGCTATAAGGGGGATTATAATAATTATCATTGCCAAAACTATTGCAAAGGACCTGAATTTAAGATAAGGTTCCATTCTTCGGGATAATGGCCTAACACCATATGCAAAAAGAGCCCCAAGTATTATAATACTGAGCATGGGAGTTAAAACAAAGAGGGACAGTACGAGAAGTAATAAAACCACAAAAATAGCAGATGCTAAGGTTCCTTTTAATTTGTAAATCATTTATTTATCACCGTGTATAATTTTAATCTTTATAAAAAAGTATGAATTTTCCAATCATTGATAATGAAATTATTTAATATGATTTATGGTACACCAATTTATAGTACCCATCGATTGAAAATTTTAACATGACTTACATAGTTTACATAGACAATTAAAAAAAAAGTATTTCGAATGTATCATGGCATCTGATGTTTTACACCAGAAGCATCTCTCCTGTACTTTCCAAATTCAGATATCATTCTAACCTCATCTGTCCAGAATACCGGACCTTCAACGCATACTCTCCATCCAACATCATCAACACAGCACTGTCCGCAGATGCCCACACCGCATTTCATGTATCTTTCCAGTGAGAACTGTGCCGGAACCTTGAACTTATCAACAAGCTGGAATACCTTTTTCATCATGATCTCCGGACCGCAGGTAACAACCATATCATAATCATTTTTTAATAATGCTTTTTCAGCCAGATCGGTACCAAAGCCGCAGAACCCTTGACTACCATCATCTGTGCAGGTTAAAAGTTTAGCTCCGGATTTTTCAATTCTTTCTGTAAATACCAGCTCGTCTGCAGTTGCTGCTGCACTTACAACGTCCACTTTCATTCCTCTACGACATGCTTCTTCAGTAAAAGCTATTATCGGAGCCATTCCTATGCCTCCACCCACAGCAAGGATCTTTGAACCTTTCATTTGGAATCCATGTCCATAAGGTCCTCTGAGGCCCAGTTTATCCCCAACTTTCATATTGTGAAGAGCTTCTGTGAATTTACCCACAATTCTAATGGATATTCCAATTTCATCCTTCACAGAGTCTATTATGGAAATGGACATGGGTTTTTCATCCTTGAAGTTCCATACCATCATGAACTGGCCTGGAGCCTCATCTTCCACCTTCCAATCAAAAATAAATGTTTTAACTGTTGGGGTTTCTTCTATTATCCTTTTTATTTCAAGAACTTTTGGAACGTGCATAAATATCATACCTTTATCCTTTAACCATCATAATTCCAATACAGTTTATAATCAATAAATAACCATCAACGCAGACTATTTAAATAACCATCAACGCAGATTATTCCTTCGAATAATTCCAGTAAACCATTTCTTAAAATCCGTGACTCCTTCCTTATTCATTTAATCAACATTCATCACAGTTATTGCAGTTTATGTTGGTTTCATAAATGGGACAATCCCACCATCTCTTCAACAGAGTCGTAACCCTTTTCAATGATAAACTTCTCAAGTCCAGTGCAAAGATCTGCAAATATGTCCAATCCATGGTACATGACTGCTGTTCCAACCTGTACAACCCTTGCACCGGCGTATAAAAATTCAACAACGTCTTTGTAGTCAGTTATGCCGCCAACACCAATTATTGGTACGTTTACAGCTTCGTAAACATCAAAAACACATCGAAGTGCGACAGGTTTTACAGCAGGTCCTGACATTCCACCAAAACGATTGCTGAGTATAGGTTTAGCTGTTTCAAGGTCTATGCGCATGCCCGGTCCCAGGGAGTTTATCATGGTCAGGGCATCACAGCCTGCCTTCTCTGCAGCTACTGCCACTTCAACTATGTCCGTGACGTTTGGTGTAAGTTTTACAAAAACCGGACATCTCACATTCTTCTTAACAGCTTTGACTATTTCTGCAGTTAGATCTGGATCCTGACCTATTGCGGCTCCGCATCCTCCCATTGCATGGGGACAGGATACGTTGAGTTCAACTGCATCTACTTTTCCATCGATCCTTCCGGCTATCACCGAAAACTCATGGGGGTTAGCCCCGTAGATCGATGCAACAGCAGGAACAGATCCATCGAGTTTTTTCAGTTCCCCCTCAAAGTTTTCAACACCCGGGTTTGAGAGTCCAATGGCATTTATGACCCCTCCTGTCACCTCCACAGTTGTGGGATTAACGTAACCCTTGTTTGGCACTAATCCAAATGATTTTGTTACAACAGCCCCCGCCCCACTTCTTGCAGCCCAGTTAAGTGAAGCTGCTGTGCTCCCAAGCACTCCTGCTGCCAGCATGGTGGGGTTTTTCATTTTAATATTGCATAGTTCCGTTTCCAGCATGAATTCACCTACTTATAACCTTGTGATAGAAAGTTTAAATCTTGAAAATTACACATTAGATTTATGAAGTGTTATCTTACATGTTGTTTTGCAGGTTTTATAGTTCTTGATGAAAATTGTACCCTCATAGACTATGAACTTTTCCCACGGGGCAAACTTGCAGAAAGACTCACAAACGTACAAAATGGAAATTTAACCAAAGAAGAAGAGTCAGTACTAAAAAGAATCGTAAAAAAACATGACAAAGTTGTAATAGAAACCAACATTCCCCATTCAAGATATAAAAATCTCAAAGACAATCCTAAATTTGAATTTGAAACTCCTAACACTGGAGGGGAATTTTTAAGGTCAAATATAGTTGAAATCCTTCTTAAAGCTGGTTTTTTAGAGTCAGAAGATGATTTTGGCAGGATAATTCACGACCTTTCAATTGAACTAACCGAAGAAAAATTGAAGAAAGCTTCAGAAGCTGAAGACTTGCTTTTAATCCAGGCTATAAATGCAATAGACGATCTGGACGAGGCAACAGGTAAGTTAGTTGAGAGGTTGAGGGAATGGTATGCAGTACACTTCCCAGAATTTGGCAGGGTTAAAAACCATGAAAATTACGTCAGACTAATTGCAGACCACGGTCACAGAGACGCTATAATTGATTCGGGACTTTTAAATTCTGATATGGGATTTAAAAAAAGTATAGAAAGGAGTATGGGTGCTGAAATAAACGAACTGGACCTTTCTGTGCTCCAGGGTTTTGCAGCCTCGATAAAATCCACTCAAGAATCAAAAAAATCCATCACAGACTACGTTGATGCCAAGATGGAGGAAATTGCACCCAACTTACGGGATCTATGCGGTTCTTCCCTTGGTGCAAAACTCATAGCCCACGTTGGGAGTATTAAAAGGCTTTCAATGCTTCCATCCGGCACAGTTCAGGTTTTAGGAGCTGAAAAAGCTCTTTTCAGACATCTTAAGACTGGTGAGCGCCCGCCAAAACACGGGCTCATATTCCAGCATCCTGAAGTCAGGGGTGCCAAATGGTGGGTTCGTGGTAAAATTGCCAGAACTTTGGCATCAAAAATATCATTAGCAGTTCGTAAAGATGTTTTTTCAGGAGATTACGATCCCCAGATAAAGGAAAGTTTCCAAAAGAGGGTTGAAGAAATAACAAAGGCCAATCCATTCCCAAAAAGAAGTACTAAAAGCTTAAAACCGGATAAAAAAGAAAAAACAAAGAAAAGGAAGAAGAGAGACAAGTATAAAAAGAAAATCAGCGATTACTACTGAAATTGTAATTACCAGATTGCAGTGAAACTGGATTAACTCGTAGAAACTGCCTTTGTAATCTACGAATTCAACCTTTTCTTGATCTTTATACTTCAGTGGTGTATCTGTTTGAATCTTGTGTGCCAATATGGCAGTTCAAAGAATATTATTGAAAATAGGTGAGTGTATTGGTCGAGATCGTTATAATAGTATCAATTATATCAAGCATTCTTTCAATTATTCTGGCAGTTTTTGCAATCCTGTTTTCCAGGCGTGTTGAAAAACGGCTCAAGAAAAATTTCCAGAGGCTAAAATACATCATGGATGAGAACCATGAACGTACCAAAGAAGTCCTTGAAAACATAGATCAAGAAGCAGATGCCATCAAAAAAACTGTTTATGAATCTCAAAGGGAGCTTAGGGAAACTCTGGATGGTATAATGGAAAAATGTGGTATTATGAAGAAATAGCTGCATAAAATAAAATTTCAAAAACATGATACAAATCATGGACAAAAAAAGAGTAAATAAAAATTCTGTTATGGAACCATAAATAAATTTCATCTAAAAAAAGGATTTTTAAGAACTTATTCTAAAAGAGGAACTAGAAATGGATATAAAATACAAATTCCCTGGCGTATACATATTAGAGGATCATATAGCCACAGAAAACCTCAAACCAGGTATAAAGGTTTACGGTGAGAAGTTAATGGAGTTAGATAATAAAGAGTACAGGATATGGGACCCCAGAAGGTCTAAGCTTGCTGCAGCCATCCTAAATGGTATGGAAACTTTTCCGTTTAAAGAAGGTTCAAATGTTCTTTATCTCGGTGCATCAGCCGGTACAACACCTTCACACATCTCAGATATCACAAAAAATGGTCTGGTTTACAGTGTGGAATTTTCACCAAGGATGGTACGTGACCTGGTGGAACTGTGCAGAATCCGGGAAAATATGATTCCACTTCTGGACGATGCCACCAAACCTCGAAACTACATTCAGATGGTTCCAAAGGTGGACGTGTTATACAGTGACGTGGCACAACCCAAACAGTCAGAGCTTTTCCTGGACAACATGCACCTGTTTTTGAAACCTGAGGGAATAGGAATCATAATGATAAAGGCCAGAAGCATCGACGTTACCCAGAGTCCTAAAAAGATTTTCAAGGCAGAAGAATCCAAGCTAAAATCCGGAGGCTTCAGGGTGCTTGAGAAGATCAACCTCGAACCCTATGAAAAAGACCACATGGCCTTTGTGGGTGAGGCTGCGTTTTAATATTTTATAAAAAAATATTTTTTTTATTGATAAACTCAGCCAATTAGGCCCTGTTATACTTTCATCAGTGCTTATCGGGTTTCCATTACAACCATCATTCATGATGGCAGTAAAAACCAGCGGAAGTAAGTTATGTTAATCAGGAAATAAATTATTAGCGTCCAAATTATTATCCCACTATGCTTCTCTGCCCTAGGATGTTTTCCATTGACCATAAGGTATATTGGACCCAGTACTATGATTATAAGACCTAAAAATACATTTAATAAATATTTAAACCATATTACCACCACATAGAAGTCAAAATTTGCAATTGAAAACTTTATAAACATATCTATAATTGGAAAACCTATTATCCACGGAAGAAGGACAAATCCCACAATGAATATCAAAGATAACATCATATAAAACTTGATTTTTCCGGTTTTTGAATTTTTTATAATTTCATTCAAAAAAAAGTACACTATGAAAATAGGTGATAGAAAAACCGCCCCTAAAGACGTTTTCCATTCTACACTTGGGCGTTCCTTCCTTACAATATACATCGCTGAAAAAGCTAGACATGCTAAAGCAATGGTCCTTAAAATGGAAAGTGTATCTGAACTAAATCTTATATAATTTAAAATACCTGTTCCTAAAATTAGAATAAGAAATGCATAGGATATGATAGTTAATTTGGTGAATGGATAGGGCTGTATCTCATCAACATTGACCATTTTACCGTCTAAACCTTCTACTTTAGAATTTGTCGAACTCATACCTCACTTCCAATATTTTTTTGGCTTTTCTGGCAGTTTTATGGTAATGATTTATCTGCAAAGCTTTTTTGTAGCATTTCAATGCTTCTTCAGGATTTCCCATCTTCTCCATAACAACCCCTTTAGCATACAGGGATCTGTAACATTTTGGATCCAATTTTATAGATTTATTAAATAGTTTTAGAGCCCCTCCATATTGTTTCAAAGCACACAAAACCTTTCCCTTGTTGTAGTAATATTCTTCATCTTCAGTTTCCAGTTGAATGGCTTCATCAATGTACTTGAGGGCCTCATGATACTGCTTCATTTTCAGAAGAATCTCACCCTTTAAATTCAAAGCCCAATCATAATCAGCATCGATTTCCAGTGCTTTGTCCACATATTCTAAAGCTTCAGCATATTTACCAAGTTCTTCCAGAGCTGAAGCTTTGTTAGCCAGTGTATACTTATTTTCTGGATCTTTGGTGAGTTTTGCATCGTAACATTCGATTGCACGTTTAAAGTAGAATTTTGATTCATCCATTTTCCACATTTTTTCCAGTGTTAAAGCTTTAGAATGCCAATTGAGACCATTTTCTGGTTCAAGTTCTAGAGTTTTATTAAAACAGTTTAAAGCCTCATGATAATTTCCTAATTTATCCAAAACATCTCCTTTAGAACGGTATATAATTGAATCATCTTCTTTCAATTCAATTGCTTTATTAAAGCATTCAATTGATTTTTCATATTTTTTCAGTTCACTGAAGATCAGTCCTTTATCAACGTAGGCATGGTAATATCCAGAATCCAGTTCAATGGTTTTATCCAGCAGTTTCAAAGCATCTTCATATTCTTTTAAATGTTTTAATGTCCATGATTTAACAACCAAAAATTCAGGATCCTTTGGATCAATTTTTATTGCTTCATCATAAGCGTTTAGGGCATCATGGTATTTTTTAAGCATATCAAATGATAATCCCTTGAGATACCATGCAAAACCGCTCTTTGGTTCAATTTCTATGACCTTATCAAAGCACTCCACTGCTTTTTCATGCTCTTTTAACTCTCTTAAAAGAAATCCTTTATTATAATAAGCTTTTAAATAATTTGATTTGAAATCTAAAGCCCTGTTAAAACATGCCATTGCTAAATTATATTTTTTAAGGCTTTGAAGGGCATAGCCCTTGCCAATCCATGTATCCACATCCTCAGCATCCAGTTTCAAAGCCTCATCGAAACATTTCAGTGCTTCAACGTACCTTTCCAAGCTGTTAAGAGCAAATCCTTTGTATTGCCACGAATGGGCATATTTAGGGTCTTCTTTGATGGATTTGTCAAAGAATTCTAAAGATTCTTCATATTTCTCAAAAATATACAAAATTAAAGCTTTATTGTACAATTCCACACTATTATGAGGGTTTTTTACCAGATCTCTACCGTAAAATTTCAGTGCTTTTTTATAGCAAACATCTTTATCTTCATCATTACCCAATAATTGGTAAGTGTAAGCCTTACTATGCCATGCTCGTCCATTTTCAGGATAAAAATCTGTTAATTTATCAAGACATTTCAATGCATCCTCATATCTTTCCATTTTCTGATAAACATCACTTTTACCTTTCCATGCCCTGTAATTTTTTGGGTCGCTGGAAATCACCCGATTAAATAATTTCAAAGCCCTTTCTTGACTGTTCATTCCAGTAAATGTTTCACCCGCGGCCAGCAACAGTCCATTGAAACTTCTTGATAATCTCATAAACATCACCACCTTTAATTTAACAGATTGAAATTTCAATCTTAAAGTTCAAGAGCTTAATTAAGGTATTAACTCCCAAATAATCCTATAATAGTCAGGAGAATCCCAAAAATTAACACCAAAATTTCTCCATAAGATATTTTCCTCTTTGGTAGATTTCCCTGTTCCTTTTCCCAGTAACTGTTCAGTGTCTTTTGAGCCATAATTAATGGAATAACTACAGCAAAAGTTAATATCCATGAAACAATATCCATTGTGATACCATCGAAAACCCCTAATACACTGGACATATATTCAAAAATAGCCCATAATAAAAACACAAACCAAAATGAATAGATTTTAACTCCTGATTCTCGCGCATAATCATTGATATTTTTGAACTGGCTTCCAGCAAAAAACAGGTCAACTATAGGAACAAACATTGCTAAAGTTCTAAGCTTAACATGAATATTTAGGTTTTTATGGGCTTTAAGATCTTTCCAGTTACGATAAAACCAGTAAAACTCATAGAATCCTGCAGTTACGACCATGAAAAGAGTTAATCTGCCTACGGACTGAACATTGGAATATTTGATTTTATTATGGATGTTATTATCAACATTTTCTTCATTAAGTTCTCTTTTTATTTCAGATAGTGGTTTTCCAAATAATGCCCCGCAATGTTCACATCTATCCGAATCTTTTTTAATTTTTCCGCCACATTGAATACAGTAAAGCATATCATCATTAACCATTTTTTTCACCTTATTTACTAGGACAATATCCAAAAAGTTATTTAATATGGTTTGTGATTTGGTAGGATTAAATTAAAAATTCTCTTCTAGTTTGATCTCCGGTACATTCTGCTCTTTTTGTTCCAAAAAATAACCACTAAAAGTGCCAGAGCGTATAAAGCATAGATCAAAATATTCAAGAAAGGATTTAAGGTTGAATGAATTGTTAATATGGATGGTACGGTCTGAAGGCCGTAAGGGTTTGCTACCACTGATAGAAAGATGATAGTTCCAGTTTCTATTCCCACAACTGTTTCAAGCCTATTTTCCCCTAAAACTATTGTTCCCATGGCCATTACCCATATAAATGCCATTATAACACCGTTCAAAATGGAAACTGAATCAGACCCATAAGTTGAGAGGGCAGGGATGATAAGGATAAGTGAAGTAATCAATAAAGGCACTATGGGCTTTTTAGAAATCAGTCCAGCACCCTGCAGAAGATATCCTAGAAACAGTTTACTGGTAAAAGCCGTGATTGGGGCTATTATCAAAACTAGGGCTAAAATGAAAACAAAATTGTTTGGATTGAAGGTTACTTCAAAACTCCCTGGATCAATTATTGAATAGATCAAAGCCCCAAATGCCATGAGAACCAAGCTCAATCCAAAACCCTTTAATATTTTCTTCCAGCTGACATTTGAAGTCGTGTTTATCAGTGATATTAACTTTTTTCCATGAATGAACCTCATACAAAGATAAAAAATCATAAATGAAATGACCGTCAATACGAGACTTAATAAAATCCCAAAAAGGGGACTTAAAAAGAAATTAGATGTGGAACTTGCAACATCAGACCCTGTATAAAGAAGGGAGTCCAATATAATTGTAATCAGTACTGCCAAAACTATTGGACCAACCAAATTTATAATAATGGTTAAAATGTATCTCCACCAATCGTTCTTACCCTGAGAAGCATTATCCAAAAATGTTATCCTTGACATGAACATCACCCTTTTATTAACTGTTTTTTAACATGAATCAGGATTAGGACAATTCTTAAAAAAGGGATATGATTTGATAAAATTATTTTATGCAGAAATCAAAATTATTATAGAATTGCCCAGATCTCCCAAAATGTCTTAATTAACATCTCGTATTAAAAAGGCAATATTTAATACTTCCGATTTAATTCATAAAAAAAAGCAGTTAATAGTAAAATAAGAAAAAATTAAAGATTCTCAAGGATTTTGTCTAGTATTCTCTGGGCAATTTCAGATTTTGATGTTAAAGGAACAGTCAAAACATTTCCATCAAGGATTATGACCTCATTTTTATCTGATCCGAATCCTGCACCTTCTACTGCAACATCGTTTGCAATCATGAGGTCTGCACCAGATTCTTCCATTCTTTTACGGGCGGATTCTATTAGTTCCTCATTTGAAACATTGTACTCTGCTTTAAAGCCCACAAGATATATTTTAGGGTTAATTTCCTTTACAGAACTTATTATTTTAGGTGTTCTCTTGAGTTTAAGTATTAAATCTTCATCTGATGAGATTTTACCTGTAGATTCTGCAGATGAATCCACTGTGAAGTCTGAAACTGCTGCAGCTGATACAAATACATCAGTTTTAGGAAGGAGTTTTTGAAGCTCGTCCTGCATTTCAGCTGTAGATTCAACTTCAACCACGTCAAATAGCTTTGGAACACGTGTTTCCATTTTTCCGCAGAGCATCGTAACCTCAGCTCCACGTATGAATGCATCTTTAGCTATTTCAACTCCCATTTTACCTGAGCTGCGGTTTGTTATTCCACGAACAGGGTCTATTTCCTCGAAGGTCGCACCTGCACTTACAAGAACATTTTTACCCTTGAAGTTGGATTTCTGGCATTCAGGTGAGTTCAGGCAAAGTTCTCTGAGGGCTTGAAGGGTTATATCGTGGATATCAGGGAATTTAGCTTTTCCTTCCTCTTTTTTAGGTTCCAGGAAAATTATTCCCTCATCCTTAAGTTTCTGGATGTTTCTTTCAACTGCGGTGTACATGGATTCGTGCATGGATGGAACAAAAATAATTGGGGTTTTATGCCCAAATGCAGTTATAAGAAGTGTGTTTATAGGATTATCCGCAATTTTATAGGCAAACTTGCTTATAACGTTTGCTGTGGCCGGTGCAACAAGTATGAGATCTGTTTGCGCGTATTTAACGTGTTCAATCTCGCCTGTAAGCTCCACCACCACATCTTGGCCTGTTGCAAACTCCATTGCATGGGGGTGGATTATACCACATGCATCATCACTCATGAAGCATTTTACAGTTACTCCCTGCCTTTTAAGTTCTCTAGCAAGTTTTACAGATTCTATTGCAGCTATACTTCCTGTAACACAGAGCACGATTTCCATATGACCATCGTCCAATCAAATATTATTAAACTGAATTTTAATACAACTGAATTGTACTTTAAAATGCACAACCGAGTTTGTATTAGTTAATCCTTATGGTATGTAATTATTCCTGAGGGGTATGTAATTACTATAATTTATAAAAAATTATACTTAATCCCTGTCAACAACCACAAGGGTTTCTTCACCTGTCAACTGTTTTATGATGTCATTTAGAACATCCAGTCTTCCTGGGAGTTTCCTTGAATCTTCCCCCATAACCCTTATTTTGTATTTTTGATCCCCATCAGTTCCGTAAACTATGTTTATACCGGATATCCTTGCTGGGGCAAGTATGTCTCTTGCAACTGATCGGAGGTCTGAGTTTTCGCCAACAACCCTTATTTTCTTTCCAACGGTCCTGGAAATCTCCCTTACAATTTTTCCACTCTTTCCTATGAGTTTTCCGACCTGATCTTTCTCTGTAACGATTATGACGATATCTCCAATTTCGATGGTTCTTTTGAATCCAATCTTACCCTCACCGACTTTGAAAAGTATCTTTGCGATGTCCAAATCAAGCTGGGTTATCTCACCTGTCCTCAGCTTTTTCTCACACCCTTGACATAACATTCCACTTTTCAAACAGACATCGCATACTGGCAATACCATTTACATTCCTCCTTTCTTATTATTTTGATGATCATCAAAGTTTTTAAATTATAAACCCTCAAATTAAATTATAAACCGTGAAAGATGTCATGAACACGTTTTTCACTTAAAACTTGTCATCTATATTTAAAAGAATTTGTTCATGAGCTGCTTTCTGGATAGTTTATCCATGAAATAATAGTTTATTCAATTAAAGTCGTAGCAGAACCTACCTTAAACTCATTGAGAGTTCAGATATTCTTCATTTTGTACATCGCACGGATGCAGCTAAAATAAAAGCAGATTAATATGGGCTCTTTTAAAGACTCTTGCTCTTTCTTATAAAGATGTTATCTATAACAGATATAGTTGTATTGTCGCCACTAATATATAATTTTGCATGGTGATGGAAAAATATACCACGAACCTAATCAAGTATTAAAAAAATATTAGGAAACTATGTTAGTTTTAAGAAATTATGAACGACGTTTATTTTTAAATATTAAAAAAGGGGTTATTGGATTTTAAAAAATGAATCACAATAAAAGTTAAAATCCACTCAATAAAAGTTAAAAACCTAAAATCCCCCAATTAAACCTTCAATAAAAAAAATTAAAGGTTAAAAACCCTAAAAAAAATAAAATGGGTTTTTACTATGATGCTTTGAAGCTGTCTATGATAGTGTCGAAGTTAGACTGCTGATTCTGGAAGTCTGATGCCAGTGAACTGCACAGTATAACATAAATATTGTTGTTTTGTGAGATCCACACCGCCTTCATCTCCAGTTGAGCTCCAGTTGATGAGTTGGTTGTGTAAACGTTTTCAAGGGCATTTGATCCGCTAACAGTTATGTTTCCTTCAGACACCCGCTGGTAACTTGTGTTGTTGAAAAATGTTGCATAGTTTGAATTATAAATAGTTTGAAGGCTTGATCCAGTTGATGCGTTTGATTTCTGGATAACAACTAAGGTTGTTGGGACTTTGGTACTGCTATCAACAGTATTTGGATCTGCAACTGCTGCAACAGCATTTGGAGATGTTGCATTTGCAGTTTGCCACGACGATGGGTAGTTGAATGAAACATTATTTTGAGAGTAACTTGTCACGTTTGTCTGATTCTGGTTTGAAACGCATCCAGAAGCAGATACAACAACAATTAAAAGAGCTAATACTAAAAAAGGATATTTTTTCACTTTATTTCACCTTCTCTTACCTCAGAATTTTAGTAACTTGATCATGAAAGAATAAAAAAGGGGATTATTAATCACGGTTGAGGAGTACTATTTGTAGTTGTAGTTGTAGTTTTTGTGGTTCCACTATTTGATCCTGTGCCTGAATTCGTTGCATTTGTTGTGGCTATTTTAGTTGTGTTGGTCTTGGTCGTGTTGGTCTTAGTTGTGTTGTTGGTTATGACACTTGTTGTGTTGGTAGCCACCGGAAATGCGCTTGCATTTATAAACATTGAAACACTTGGGGTTTCTGCTGGGGATTTCATGAAATATACCCCTAAACTTGTGCCTACCAGGAAAGCTACAACCAAGAAAGCTATGGCAGCCAATTTTACCCTGGAAGTTTCCTTCTTTTTTGCTTTTTGGGCTCTTTTGCTCAGGGATCTTCTTTTAGAAGCCTTTGGTGAAGGCATTGTTACGAACTTCTCAATGAGTTCCTCTTTCTCCTCAATATCCTTCTTTTCTTTCTTCTGAGTCACCCACTGGTCAAGGGACTGTTCATTTTCATCTCCCTTTCCCTGAAGTTTTTTAACCCTTTCTACAGCAAGAACCGCACCTAATTTATCTTCTAAAACCTTTTTTTCGATAATATATTGCCGTTTAGATAATTTACCCTGTGTAAATTCTGTTTCAAGCTTTTTTAAGCTTTTAGTAAATTTTTCTTTATCTGAAACTATGTAAATCCTCTCCTTCTGTAGGATATGAACCTAATATTTTTATATATTCTACCTTGGATTTTATGATATTTAAAATATTCCCGATTTCAGGATCGGCTCTGTGGCCTTCAAAATCTATAAAGAAGATATATCTTCCCAATTTTTCTTTTGAAGGTCTTGATTCTACTTTTGTAAGATTTATATCCTTTCTAGAGAACTCTCCAAGTATTTCACATAGTCCTCCAGGCTTATCTTTCATAAGGGAGAAAACAACGGAGGTTTTATCCCTACCTGTCATGCTGTGGTCCCCGTGATCAATCACAACAAAGCGGGTTACGTTGTTTTTGTAATCTTGAACATCATCCTCTGCAATTTTCAAACCATATATCTGTGCCGCCCTCGCTGTTCCAATTGCTGCGGCATTTTTTTTACCTGAAACAAGCTCTGCAGCTGCAGATGTGCTTGGTGTTGCATGGGTCACAACCCCGAGCTTGTCCAGAAATTTCCTACACTGGGAAAGCGCCTGGATATGGGAGTAAACAATATCAACATCTTCCACCTTAACATCCGGGTTCACAAGAAGCTTATGACTTATGGGGATTGTTATTTCATTTCTTATCTTCAGATCGTAATCATGAACCATGAGGTCCAGCGTCATACCAACGGGGCCTTCTATAGAGTTTTCAATGGGTACAACACCCAGGTCAACCTCCCCTTTGTCAACGGCTTCAAGAACCCCGACTATGGAATCAAAAGCAACCAGCACCCCCCTGAGTTTGGAGGCCGCTTCCTCTGTAAAAGTCCCTGATGGACCTAAAAATCCTATTTTTTTGGATTTAAATCTATTTTGATAGTTAGAATTTCTTTCATCCGATGTTGCTATTGGTTTTGTAAGTATCAGTATAGGCCACCCCTAAGATAATTTGTTATCCTGTCAGTTGTAGATTGATGTATTCTCCTTATAACTGCTTTCCCATCCTCGAAGTTGTGAACGGTTGCAACCACTCCAAGGTCCTGAAGGTGGTGAACAAACTCTGCAGCCTCCTCGTAACTATCAACGTGAATGACCAGATCCTCCCCTGCCACCTTCTCCTTAGAAACATGTTTTATTGTATTAAGCATTGGGTACAAAATGGCTTCACCAAGTCTCTGAGCCCTCTTTTTAAGATCCTCTCCGGATTCGTCCAGTTCATAGGCTTGAAAACCTTCCCTTATCACTCTGCTGAAGAAAAATGGCCTTCCAAAGTCAAATGGATATGTGAATGCATATTTAAGCTCGTCTGCATGTGCATGTGATGATGTGTACTTCAAAGGAGGTATCTGCATCTGGGGGTCCTTCATAACCACGCCCTCTCTGTTTGTTTGTTCAAGGTTTTTTATGATACCCCCCACCTCAAAAACGGCTTCATCAACACCATAAATTCCAAAGAGTCTTACAGATGGCAGACCATATTTTTCAAGCATCCCCCTCTTGTCATGCAGGGACATTGGTTGGTTTGTTACCTTCTCCCTGAGATCAAATATCCTAAACCCCAGACTGCCAATCTCTTTGTAGTAATGTGTTACATAGGGATTTTCTGTTCCAACCATCTCACCACATATTACCAGTTCAGGATGATCCTTGAAAAAATCAGTCATATCCATGATTTCAGGTGCTTTTCGAGTGGTGTATGGACATATGTACCCTCCTCTGGTAAATGCAATTATTCTACCGTTTACAAGGGCTATTCTGACGTTGTACCCGTTCATCTTTTCTTCAACGGCCACTTCATCCGTAAAATGATCCTTCAAGGTAGGGGATAACATCAGAGTCCTTCTTATCTTTGGAAACCCTCTTATAACCTCAATTTCATCTCCAAAACATATCATGGTTCCGGATTCTATATTGTGTATCCTTTTTCGAAATTGAAGGGCATTCACACCTTGAGAATCGTAGAATTTTATATTTCCCCTTTGAAACGACCTTTCCAGCTGATGGGACTCTAAACCAACAATTTTTGAGAGTTCGGTTTTTACGAAGGAAGGTAAGGTATGGTCGTAGCTAAAGTTGCATGATCGACATTTAAAAAAAAAGTTTTTATGGGAGTTTGTTCTCCCAATCGTTACATCCATTTTGGAGTTACAGTTTGGACATTTTATCTGCGGTGAAATTCAGTAAACCTCCTCCATCTCCACGATAAGATTCATTAGATCCGTTTTTGTGATTATACCTGCGAGCCTGTTTTCACCGTCTGAAACTGGAATTCCACTGAAGTTGTTCTCAAGCATCAATTGGGATGCCTCTTCTATTGAAGCATCAGAAGTTATTGTTTTCAGGTTCTGGGTCATTACATCACCAACAAGAAGGTTTCTTATCCTTGCTGCTTGATGTTTGTCTGGAACGACTTTTCTAAATGAAACCATGGCATTTGCTATGTCTTTGGCAGTTACGATGCCTTCAAGTTCATTTCCTTCAGATACAGGTATTCTTCCTATTTCTTTGTCTATTATGCATCTTCTTGCGTGAACAAGCCTGTCTTCTGGGCTGACGGTTACAACGTCTTCTGTCATTCTGCTTGCAACATCTGTGTTGTTGAATGGTTTTCCCTGGCATATCTCTATGAAGTCTGTTTTTGTGAGTATTCCAACTATCTCACCGTCATCCACAACAGGCATTCCACCGATCTTATTCTCAATCATGGATTTTGCAGCTTTTCCTATGCTTCTGGCACTTTCAACTGTTACAAGGTCTGTGCTCATTACCGTTGAAACATGAAAATGGGATGGTGCAAGGTTGCCGTACCTTGATGAACTCAGGCGGATGGCTATATCCTTTTCAGTTAACATTCCCACAAGTTTTTTGACGTTGTCACTGTTGGTATTCACAACAGGCAGCCTTGAAACTTTATGTTTTTTCATGAGTTTCAGTGCATCGTGGATGTTTTGATCTTTATCTATAAGAAAAACTTTTTCTTTCATTATATCTTTCACATGCATCTTTATACCTCACTAAATTGTTTTAAAAGACTCCTGGTTTATTTTTAACGCTTTAAATTTTATTTTCATGATATACTTTCTTTAATGAACTTATTTTTATAATTAAAATTGTTTTTTACCTTTTTTAAGGCTTATTTAAAGGATAAAACATGAAATATCCCATCTTATGGGATATATCACTGAAATATCCTTCTCAATCTCACTGGATACCCTTAATTATGTCTGTTTTGGTTATTATCCCCACAAGAACATCCCCTTCAACAACAGGAACGCCACTTATATTCTTTTCATCCATTATATCTGCAGCTTTGGAGGCATCTTCATCTTTAGAAATTTTAACAAGATGATTTTTCATTATATCCCCTGCTGTGAGCATTGAAACCATTCTAACATTCTTTTTGCTTTTTCCTTCAGAATTTCTTATGAAGTAAATTTTTTCAACACTCATTCCCGTTTCAGGATCCTCCACCTGTGCAAATGATATATTTTCAGGCGTTATGATACCAACAGGTTCATTGTCACGGATTACAACAATTTTACCTATTTTATGTTCCTCCATAATACCTATAACATGTGCTATGCTATGATTTTCATTAACGGTTATAACATCAGGAGTCATAAGGTCAGAAACTTTCCAATGCCCGTTAAATTTATCAGTGTAGAATTTGAGAAGGTCTGTTTTGGATAGTATTCCCACAAGGCCTTCTTCATCCACAACAGGTATGGAACTTATGTCTTTTTTTAACATGAGTTCAACCGCATCCCTGAGTTCGTCCTCAGGCGTTAGTGTAACTGGGTCAGGGGTCATGACCCTCCTGATGGATATTTTATCTATAGGCCTCATTTTCCATTTTGGCCCGTTTCCCCTCATTTTTTTGGTTAAATCCCGCTCTGTAACCATTCCAACGGGTTTATCTTCGTTGTCAACCACAACAATTCTGCTAATTCCTTGTTTGAGCATGAGTTTTCTTGCATGTTCAACTTGATCGTTTTCCTGAACCACGCTCACTTCATCATTCATTACATCTTTAATTTTCATGATATCCTCCGCCTAACGGATTTAAATCCCATAAAAACATTTGATTGAATCTCTACTTGAAATTCAGTGAAAATAAAAGAATGAGGGCCCACCCTCAAACCTTTTATTCCCATTGCATGCTTAGGGCCTTCAGAATATCGCTCTCTGTTATTATTCCTATTAATTCTTCTCTCTGGACAACAGGCAGTCCTCCAATTCCTTCTTTTCCCATGGCATTGCAGAGGTCTCCAAGTCTCGTTCTTTCGGTGGTTGCTATGACATCTGTATGCATGATGTCTGTGATCGTTGTGTTCAAAATGTCCTCTGCGCTGTTTGAAACCATCCTGTTGATTAGGTTGTTTTTTCCGATTAATTCAAGAACATCTGTGGCTGTTACTATACCTACGATCTTATCCTTTTCAGGATGGGATGTTCTTCTTTCTTCTCCAACAACTGGGATTCTTCTCAACTTGTTCCTTACCATTATCTTTGATGCACCTTCTATTCTGGTTCCAGGGGTTGTTGTTATGACTGGTGTGGTCATGAAGTCTTCAACAACCTCGTCTGTGAGAACTCCTGCAAGTAAGGTTACGAAGTCTCTTTCTGAGACTATTCCAACAATTTTTTTGTCTGAATCAACCACAGGAAGTGCTCCTACACCTTTATCAATCATTTTGGTAATTGCATCATTTATAGAGCTTTTATAACCTAAGATTTCAACGTTTCGTGTCATTATCTCCTTCACGGATTCGTTAATAGCTCCCAAAAAGTTCCCCTGATACTTTTGCTCCACTATCTTGTACTTGTCGCCTCCTCCTAAAAAGTCCAGGATGTCCATGGATGTTACAAGTCCCAGGATTTTTCCTGTTCCAGGATCCGTTATTGGAAGCCTTCTGAACTTGTTTTTCACCATCGTTTCAGCGGCTTCTTTTATGGTGGTGCTTTGAGGGATTGTGACCACCTTTTTCTTTGCGATGCTCATGACATCGCCTTCGTGTTCTGAGGCGTGGGATTCAAACTCCACTGGGCCTCTGTCCATAGATTTTACTATATTTATAGTTTCTTTTTTTCTCATCAATACACCTCTTGTGAAAGATGAACGTCAATACCATTTACAGTACCAATTCTAATGAAACACTGTCTTACAGTACCATAGCATAGTCTTACAGTACTATGGCTAAAAAATCTAAAAAACGATCTGAAAATTCGAAAAATAGTTCGAAAAACGTGACGTGGTAACATGTTTATCGTGAAGATCAATTTAAGTACGATCCTAAAATATCTTCCCTTGAAACTATACCTACCAAATCGGCTTCTTTTGCCCGATTAGGCTCTTTTTTTACGTATTTTGGGTTTGTGACAACTGGAATGCGGCCAATATCATATTCCACAATGAGTTCGGCAGCTTCTTTAACTCCAGTTTCTGGTGTAACAACAACTGGTGGGGTTCTCATGACCCTTTCAACGCGGATGGATCTTTTGGACTCGTTGGATTCTTTATCTATCTTGACATGTCCTGAGTTCAGGATGTCCTTCCGGGTTATGATTCCTATCATCTTCTTCTTTTTAATGACTGGAAGCCCTGAAAATCCAGTTTCATCCATTTTGTTCCAAATCTTGGATAGAAAATCGTCATAATTACAGGTCACAACGTTCTTTGTTGTCAATTCACTTAGTGTTTGGACTCTGGGTTTTTCGCCATTATACAAGAATTTTTTAATTATATCTCCAATACTCACCATTCCAACAAGATTCATATTTTCTGTTGATTCCACAACCGGTGCCTGTATTGTCCCTGCGTTTAACAATTTTTTTGCGATTTCTGAAATGTCCATTTCAGGGGTTGCAACGACTTTCAGATGCTCCATTATCCCACGAGCATCGATGCTTGACTTTGTTGAAGTTATGTTCATCATGTCACCCCGGGTTATTATTCCCTCGAGGCGATTTCCTGAAACAACTGGTATGGATCTAAACCAACCTTCTCTGAAGATTGATCTTACTTTGGTTGCGTAGGTGTCAACAGAAACAGATACAGGATCAGATGTCATTATCTCTCCCACGTTGTTCACGTTAATCACCTTCTAAATCTTCTTTACACTCCTCACAAACGAATTTGCCATCAACCTCATCAAGATATTCAAGGTAATTTCCACATATTTCACAGGTGCCAGGTACAGATTTCTCCATATCTGTGTATTCTGCAGGATTTTCCATCCTGGCATTTTCAACGAGTATATCAGTCAGCTCAGGTGAGACCATCAGAACATCTGTTGATGTTAATATACCAACAAGACCGCCATCATCTACAACAGGAAGTCTTCTTATATGGTTTTTTGCCATTAACCTTGCAGCCTGGTTAAGTTCACTTCCAGGATCGATCATTATGAGGTTTTTGGTCATAATATCACCTATAGTTATTTCACTAGCTTGAATATCCCTTGAAACAACCTTGGAAATTATATCACTCTCTGTGATCAATCCTTCAGGTTCAAGTTCAAGATTGCTTTTAACTATAAGACTGCCTATCTTGAATCTTGTCATCAAAAGAGCTGCATCAGCAATAGTTGTCTTTGGATCTGCCGTAATTACACTAGACGTCATGGCGTCATGTACTGTGACCTTTGTATCCATCTCCATATAAAAACCTCCTACCTCACCTTTAGAAGTTTATGAACTTGAGGGATGACTAAAACATCCAGATACTCTCCCGCTTTTTCAGAGATTCTAAACAATTTACGTTCTTCATCTGCCCACAAGCCAAGGGGACTTACAGGTTGAATAACCATTGACAAATTGGAGGTATCGGGAACCTCACGAGCTATTCTCGATGCAATATAACCTACCAAGTCAACTTTTGTTGAGGGCATCACAACCACTTTACTGTATGTATTTATCCCCTCATCTCTTAATATCTTTATGGATTCAAGTTCGCAACCAAACAGATCATCCCAGTTTGAGGATGCCTCATGTTCAGGCAACTTAATATCAACCGATGCATAGTCAATTAAATCAACTATTTTGGCTAATTCTTTTGGTAAAGAACCATTTGTTTCTATTAAAGCTTTGAAATTGTGTTTTTCCAAAAATTCCCTTATAAAATCTGCATGCAACAACGGTTCTCCACCTGTAAATGAAATAGAATGGAAATCCGGAGTTATAATTTCGTTTACCCTTTCGAAAAGTTCATCCACTGAAATCTCTTCACCGTAGAGTGGATCCTGATTTTTGGAGGTGTCGCAGTAGTTGCATTTCAGGTTACATCCTGAGAACCTTACGAAGATTTGTCTTCTCCCGATAAGAGTTCCTTCACCCTGAATGCTTGAGAAAACCTCACTTATATGTGCTTTCATTTTTAAACATCACCCAACTGTTTTACTCGGCGTTTTTTGTGAAATAGGCTCCCTGTCCTATTCCCTCATTCACACATATCTGAACGCTTGAAATTTCGCCCAGTTCTTTCAGTTGCTGGTAGAGTTCCTCTGCAAAGTACTGGGAAAGATCCTCTGCAGATGTTGATCCAAGATCAAGGAGAACACAATCCTCAACTGGTAGCTTGTATTCTTTTTTGCCGATTGAGAATTCCACAGAATCTTCAAGATTTTTAAAATCCATTTCAGGATTTTTTATTGGAATTAAAACTCTGTGGTCAAGTTTTTTGCATATATCCCTCACTATGCTCTTCACCTTCTTGAAATCAACTACGAATCCGAATTCTCCTGATCGTTCTCCCTCCACCACAACATCGACTATGTAGGAGTGGCCGTGTATTACACCGCAGGACTCATGTTTTGGGATTAGATGAGCTGCTGAAAACCTTAAATTGGCATGGATCCCGTTTATAACAATTTTCATTTTATACCCTTTTTTATCTTTATGTTAAGATCTTATTTTCAACATTTACTTTCAACCATTCTATTTTTATGATATCAGTTTTTATGATATCATTTGGTTTTATTTTAAAATACCCTTGTCTTGGTTATATCACTTTCAATGGATGAAATTTCCTTGATGTAGTTTGAGCATACTTCATCTGCAACATCAGGAATATTCTCCCGTTTGAGAACTGAACCGCATTCTAAAAGGCCTGCAGTTTCAACATCATCAGGTGTTCCCCTTTCTGTGAGGTTCAAAGCAAAGTGTATCTTCATACTGCTTACAGAACATGTTGCTATTGAAACACTGAGCTTTCCATCTTTGTCACCCTTCTCAACGTAGAGATCATCCCCGTCCCTACGGGTTTTAATTCCATGGTTATCCAGTATGTCCTTGACTATCGTTACGAAGAGCCGCTGCCTATGGTAACATAGTCTCATATCAGCAGGCTGGACATCGAAATGTTCTATTATGAAGTTAATCATTTCCCCGCCTTTTATTTCAATACCAACATCTTCGTAGTCTATTAACTCATCTGACCTGATTTCCATTGGGCCTATCCAGCTAACTATGCTGGAATCCTTTATTCCGAATTGTTTGAATGCCCACATTGGCTGGATCTGGCTTCCATCGTAACTTGTGCCGTTCTCGAGTTTTAGATGTTTCATTTGCTCACTTTTCTTGATTTAACCTATTAATCATCTGTTTTATTAAATTTAACTTAATGATCCATTTCTTAATTTAACTATTTGACCATCTGTTTATTTAATTTTTGGATTAACTTTGTTATCTGCTATTTTAATCTAGGTATTTATAGAATCAATTAAATTTAATGGTTGAATTAATTTTAATCTGCTTTTGAATAGATTGATTAATAATTATTAAACTTCGATATTTATTTTTTAATATTTTTTTAATTGTGAAAATTTTTTAAACTACCCAAATCTTGAAAATCACAAATCTTTGTTGAAAATCTTTTTGTTGATTTATTGAGTTAAAAATTCAGAGATACAGTGGCAAAGTCAATGTTGCATCCTACTGGAATCAGTCACGCTGTGGATCAGTTGAGTTGAATCTATTCATACTCATCGATTATCTAATAACAAGCTCTTTATATCCTGTTTTTGGATCAAAAACTCTTTTTAAAGGTTTATCAACTTCCATTATGCATATTTCAGCCGTTGTGTGAACTATGCATCCTGTTTTTAGGTGCCCACCAAAAACAGCCCCATCAGCATCGGAGATTGCAATGTGGACGTGGATCCCGTTTTCAGCTATCGTGCCCTCAGCAGATACTATTTCAAATGGACCCTTGAAAACTTTTTCATCTGAATTTGACATCCTTAAAACAGCATGGCTCAAACTTCCAACTATACAAAGGATTATTCCTGATTTTAAATCGTTTTTAACTCTTATATTTTCTATGCCCTTTTTCAGGTCCTCGTTGGGTAAGATTCTCGAAACTATCATATTTAATAGTGGTGTCTTCAATTAAATTAATCCATGAGAGTCAGACCCAGAGATTTTATACACACAGAGGACGATCTTTTCTTTGCAACAACGAACTATCTCCATCCAAAAGACAGAATATTATCCTTTTTAAGATATATCCCTGATCCAGAAGGTGAGCGGTCATTAAACGGTACCAGGTACTCCAAAGTAGATACAAAGCAGGCGTACGAATTTTTAAGCCAGAATTTTCCAGAGTACCTCTTTAACTGTGAAATAACCAACGTGCAAATGATGGGCGTGCCCATTGATAGAGTTAAAAAAGTTATGCACCCAAATGACCGCCTTAAAGAAATAATGAACAATCCATCACCGGATAAATTACTTAAAAAAGTCAAAAAAGTTGCCCAAACCTTCCATGACCATGCAGGGATTCCATACGATAAAATGGGGATTTCAGGATCCACATTGCCCGGGCTGTACGACCCCGAAGTTTCCGATATAGATTTTGTTATATACGGACTTGGCAACCATAGAAAAGCCATGAAAACCTTTGAAGAAATAAAAAATAGTGAAAACGGTATTCTCAGGGAAATTGGTCCAGAATACTGGATGAGACTCTATAAAAAGAGGATAAAAGATGCTTCTTTAAGCTACGATGAATTCATGTGGTATGAAAACCGTAAAAACAACAGGGGCGTCATTGAAGGCACACTATTCGACATACTGGCAACAAGGGACTGGGACGAGATAACAGGAGTATACGGGGACACCACCTACGAGCCAATGGGAACCATAGAAATCGATTGTACAGTATCAGATGCTCTTGGTGCATTTGACAACCCTGCAGTTTACAAGGTGGAAGATGTTAAGATTTTAAAAGGTCCTGAAGTGCCTTTAGATGAAGTTGCATCTTTCACACACACCTACGCAGGTCAAGCAAGGGAAGGAGAGAAAATAAGAGCCAGAGGAAAACTTGAAAAGGTTAAAGGACGCAAAATAGGTTACAGGCTCATAGTGGGAACAACCAGGGAATCCATGGGAGAGTACATCAAATTACAGAATTTAAAACTGTAAATGCAATGTAAAACTGTAAATGTAAAACTGTAACGAATTATAGTTTTAGCTTGATCATTCCAATTAAATATGGTTTAAACTGTGTGACCTGTCATTAAGGATTAAATCTTATAAATATAACAATTGTAATATAATTAGAGGAATAATATAAATAAAAATAACTTGAATAAAGACGGATGATTTTAATGAAAGACAACGTAAACATAGGACTCATAGGTTTTGGGACCATAGGAAGCGGAGTTGTAGAAACCTTCAATCAGAACTTTGATCTCATCAACGATAAGGTCAAAAAGGATGTTAAGCTTAAAAGAGTGGTTGATCTTGACATAACCACAGATAGGGGTGTGAAAGTCGATCCAGAAGTGCTTTCAACCGATGTAAATGATATTTTAGAGGATCCAGAAATAGACATAGTTATAGAGCTTATGGGAGGTTACCAACCTGCCCTCAAATTCATATTAAAAGCTCTTAACAACGGTAAACACGTAGTAACCGCGAACAAAGCTTTACTTGCAAAGCACTGGGAAGAGATCATTGCAGCTGCACGTGAAAACAACGTCAGGATCTGTTTTGAGGCCAGCGTAGGTGGGGGAATACCTCTTCTCCAGCCGTTAAATGAAAGTCTGGCTGCAAACAATGTAAAGGAGATCTACGGTATAATAAATGGTACAGCCAACTACATACTCACCAAAATGACAGAAGAAGGTAGAGAATTTGAAGATGTCCTGAAAGAAGCTCAGGAAAAAGGATACGCTGAAGCTGACCCCACCTTTGATATTGAAGGTCATGACACAGCCCAGAAACTCATAATTCTCACAATACTCGGCTTCGGAATTTACGTGAAACAGGAACGCTTCCATGTTGAGGGAATAACCAAAGTAACACCAGATGATATTCTTTTTGCAAAAGAAGAACTTGGATGTTGCATAAAACTCCTTGCAATCTCCAAGCTGGTTGATGGAGAACTTGAAGTCAGGGTGCACCCGACCATCGTCCCTGAAGACCACCTTCTATCATCTGTTAACGGTGTTTTCAACGGAGCTTACCTGGTTGGAGATATTGTCGGCCCTGTGATGATGTACGGTCAGGGAGCTGGTATGATGCCAACTGCAAGTGCAGTTGTTGGAGACTGCATTGATATAATCCAGAACATGACAAAACCAGTTGCCTACGGACCAGAAAAGAGCAAAGTGAAAACAGTGAAGGCTATGGAAGATGTAAGGTCCAAATATTACCTCCGACTCACAACGATAGACCAGCCCGGTGTTCTTCACACGATATCCGGAATATTGAGCGACTACAGCATAAGCCTGGAATCTGTGAACCAGAAACAGACCGCCAAAGGAGAACCAGTTCCTATCTTTATGGTGACACATGGAGCCCTTGAGAAACATATGACGGCCGCTGTGGAAAGGATAAATAAACTGGACTTTGTTAGAGGGGAGACTGTTTTTATAAGACTTTTATAATGTTTTAGAGCATTTAAAAGTTATAAACCATTCTTACCATCGGTTTTATTTTATTTTTTTATTTAACTATTTTATATTTTTATTTTTGTTTCTAGACATTTCATTGACTATTTTTTATTTCCAACAAACGCTGCAACTATTTTATAGACAAAAACGCTACAAAAACATATTAACAGTGCAACTCAGTGTAACTCGATGCTTTAATTTTTTATTTCATGTGTTGTTTTTAATAGGAATGATTTGTATATAGGATTTGCATATAATTTGTAACAAATTTTGAAATAGTTACTTAAATATCATTTCTAAAACAATTGGCCAAGAATTCTAAAACAATTGGATCCTGAGTATCGATTGTAAAAATTCTTATAAGAAATATAAAAAAATAAAATTCTTTTTGGATGAAACAGGAGTTTTGAATCATGAATTATATAGGATTGATTGTAAAAAATCCATTTAGAAATAAAACAAGAACTACCCTTGCGATTATTGGAATTGCGATTGGAATTGCAACCATTGTGGCATTGGGTCTTGTCACAAGTGGTCTTCAAGCATCCACACAAAGCACCCTTAAAGCAGGGGCAGCTGAGATTACCACAACACAGACTGGTTCAAGTGGTTTTGAGTCATCAGGCAGTATTGATGAGAAGCGCGTGACAGATATTCGGAACATAAATGGAGTCAAAGATACCGCAGGAATTTTAAGAACAACTGCCAGTTTAAACAGTTCATCAAGCTCGGGTTCATCAAGCTCGGGATTTGGTTCCAGTAGCAGCCTTTCTGTTAGTGGTATAGATAGCAGCAAATTAGATCTTGTCGGCATATCCAGTGTTAACGGGACAGTTTTCTCAAACGGAAGTGCAAACGAAATCATAATAGGCAAAACCGCTTCTCAAGAACTTAACAAGACAGTTGGAGATACTATTACCCTTTATGGTAAAGATTTCAAAATTACCGGAATATTTGAAACTGGAAGTTTTATGCAGGACAATGGGGCCTATATGCCTTTGAATACCCTACAGAATCTAACCAGCAATGATAATAAAGTCAGTACCGTAGCTGTTAAGGTAGTTGACAATGCAAACGTTACAGATGTAAGCCAGAGCATTGAAAATGCTTATCCTAATGAATTATCTACAATAACAGCTGCAGATCAGGCCAGTAGGACCAACAACGCACTAAGCGCCATCAATACAGCTACATGGGCAATTTCAATTTTGGCCATAGTTATTGGAGGTGTTGGAGTTATAAACACCATGATAATGTCTGTATATGAAAGAACAAGAGAAATAGGCGTTCTAAAAGCTGTGGGATGGAGGAGCAGAAGAATACTTGGAATGATACTAGGGGAATCCATAGTTCTCACATTAATGGCTGCTGTGGTCGGTACTGTAGTGGGCATATTAGGTGTTGAGATCCTGTTATCCTATTCAGCAACATTCGGAACCATGATTAAACCCGTGTTTACACTTGATCTATTCATAAGGGCCTTTGGAATAGCACTTCTTGTAGGTTTAGTTGGGGGAATTTATCCAGCGTACAGGGCTTCAAGATTAGCACCAACGGAGGCGTTAAGATATGAGTAACTGTGAAAACATCATAGAAATAAAGAACCTCAAAAAAAGTTACGACAAAGGGAAAATAAAGGCATTGAACGGTGTAGATCTTGAAATTAAAAGGGGAGAATTTGTTTCCATAATAGGACCTTCAGGTTCTGGAAAATCAACCCTCCTTAACATGATCGGAGCGTTAGATGAGGCAGGTGAAGGTTCAATTAGCGTGGCCGGCATTGATTTGACTCAAAAACAGGATTTAAGTAGATTTAGATCGGAAGAAATCGGCTTCGTGTTCCAGTTACACAACCTAATCCCCAATTTAACCGTGCTTGAAAACGTTCAGATCCCAATGCTTGAAACCCATATTTCAGGCAAAAAAATGGAAAAAAGAGCTTTAGAACTTTTAAAATCCGTGAATCTCGCAGATAAAATTAACCAAATGCCAACCAAACTTTCTGGAGGGGAAAGGCAGCGTGTTGCCATAGCAAGGGCTTTGGTCAATCATCCATCCATTATTTTGGCTGATGAGCCAACAGGAGCTCTCGATTCAAGAACAGGAGACGTGATATTAGATCTTCTTAAAGATATCCACAAAAAAGAAAATGTGACACTTGTAATTGTAACACACGAACCTGCTGTGGCTAATATGGCTGATAGAATTATAACCGTGTTGGATGGAAAAATTAAAGACGAAAAAATGAATATTCAATCATAAAAAGGATATTGGATCCGGTGATAATCCAGTGGAGAAATTCCCACATCTTTTTACGAAAAACTGATATTTATTGTTGGGGCTTAAACTCAATAACCATTCTAAAAATAACGCGATAATAAGTGTAAAAAAGGTTAAAATGATAGTAGAATTTTTAGGGTATACAGGAATTAAAATTGCAGCCATTGGTATAGAAATTGGAAATGTTGGCATTTTATCGTGTTTGCTTTATCTCTACCTTAAAAGTTACAAACAGATAAAGATTGGATTTACATTGGGACTTATGCTATTTGCTTCAGCTCTTTTAATTAAAAGTATTTCTAGTATAGGTTTGTTAATTGTGGACACAAATACATTAGTATGTAGTCCTGTATTCATAAGTGGCATTATAGAATTTATAGCTCTTTTAATACTTTTAAAAATAACATGGGACTATTAAATTCACAAGCACCAGTAATCTTCCATTTAATTGTAACAAATTTTGAAAAAATTTATAATATTAACTACTTCTCTTTTAAGCTTTGAAAGTAGCATTCTATAACTAGACGAAATACATCTTAAACAGGATATTTAACTATATATAAGAACTAAAACCTTAATAAAATCTATCTTAAAAAACCTTAAAATCATGTTAATTGAGTGATAAGTTATGAAAAAGGTGCTTTGGTGGTTAATCCTTGGTACGAGAGGAGGATTAAATCGTGCCAAAATTATTAAAAAATTAAATGAACGACCTTACAATGCACATCAGCTTGCTGAAAAATTAAATTTGAACTATAGAACTATCAGGCACCATATAAAGATCCTAGAAGATAGTGATCTGGTCAGATCCACCGGAGAAAAATATGGTAAGATGTATTTTCTTTCAGAGACTATGGAAAAAGGTTATAATGATTTTGAAATTATCTGGGAACAGGTAAAGGATGAAAAAAAATAAAAAAATATTAACTGTAGGGGTTAAAAATGGTGTTAGATCTATTAGGATATACAGGAATTAAACTTGTATCCATAGGCATAGAAATTGCAAATATCTGTCTTTTATCAGGTTTGCTCTATCTTTACATTAAAAGTTACAGGCAAATAAAGATTGGATTTACAGTAGGACTTATGCTATTTGCTACAGTTCTTTTACTTAGAAGTCTATTTACCATCGGTTTTATAATGGTAGACAATACCGCATTAGGCAGACCTATTTATATTGGAGGATTAATTGAATTTATAGCCCTTTTAATACTCTTAAAAATAACATGGGACTATTAAATTCTAAACTACTATTTTTTAATTCTTCATGCAGTTTTAACCTGTATTTACATGGTTCTATTTCACGGTTTCGTATTATCATCAAAATTGTTTTTGAGGGATTGTTTTATCATCAAGATTTGGATTGGTGAGTTTCATTCAAAATTGTGATGGTGAATTCTCACCATCACTAGATGTTATAGAGGTCTCCTTAGACAAATAATACTCTTACATCAATAAGTATTAATACTTGTTGGTCTTTAAGTATGAATGGTGTTAACATGATGATCAACGTATCTTCAATCTCGGAATATATCTACTGCCCAGTAAAAAGTTATATAAAACATACAGAACGTCTTGACATCCAGACAACCCCCATGATAACTGGAAAACTCGTACATGAAGTCAGAAGAGGGTTTGAAGAGCTTATAAAACGAAACATGTGGTCTGTTAATGAAAAAATGGAAATTAGGGATATTTTCGAATCGCTCTTTGAAGATGTACCCGAGTTTGTGGAGAACAAAATCCAACGGTACCACGATGCCAGGCTGATCGACCTCGAGACAAAAAAGAAGATTTGCAGAGATTTAAAAGGCGATGTTGAACTTGATTCCTGGACTGTTGCCATAAAAACCCAGAAAATAATCAGAAAGACCAGGAAAACTGGTGCAGACATTGTTGACCTTCTTTTTCCCCCATTACTCCTTGAATTTTCAATAGAAGACTCTGAACTCAATTTAAGGGGACAGTTGGACAGAATAGAAATAGTAGATGGGGTTTATTATCCAGTTGAACTCAAAACGGGCGTGCCTCCTGTGAAAGGGGTTTGGAAATCAGATGCCATTCAAATAGCCGCCTACGCCATTTTGATGGAACAAGAATTCAACAAGGAGGTTCCAGTGGGTTTTGTGGATTACATGGGTGCCGGCCAGAGAATGCCCGTCCTGGTGAACACCAGTTTGAGGAATGACCTTGTAAACGTGCTTGAAGATATGAAATCTATGTTTAAAAATGGAGAAATTCCAGAATTAATGCAAAACCCTAAAAAATGTGTAAAATGCGATTACGCTGATTTTTGTGAGTACCGGGCTTAAATATATAAAAATAAGAAAAATGAGAATTAATTGAAAATTAATGCCTATAAATCTTTAAAGGTTTGTTTTTAAGGTTATTTAAGACCGTACCATGGTCAGAATCATCTTAAACCTTTCAACAGCATTCAAAGCATGGGGGTCGTTTGCAGGCATGATGATCATTTCACCAGCTTCAACAAGGTTTTTATTGCCTGAAATTATTATCTCAGCTTTTCCATCAATCACCTGAACCATCGCATCAAATGGTGCTGTGTGTTCGCTTAATCCTTCGCCCTTGTCAAATGCGAATATTGTTACGGTTCCAGTCTCCTTTCTTATGATCTCCCGGCTTACAACTGCACCGTCCTGATAATCTATCAAATCTTCTGTCTTCAAAGTCATTGCTTTCAGTTCTTCCGGCATGATGACACCTCAAATATCTTTGGTAATGTAAATAAACTCTTGTAATGTATTGAACCCTACAATGGTTTATAAAATTTATAAAGAATAACACTTTCTATTTAATCTTCTCCACAGCTTTCAACGTACCTGTAGAGATTGTGTGAAAATAGGATGAAATCCAACATGGAGTTTACATAGGCTCTTGCAGAGACCATATCGTTCAATTCATAGTCTTTCTCAAATATTACGCATCTAAACCTTCTTTCAAGTTCTTCACCTATGAAGTTAAGTAAAAACCCCCTTAGATCATCCAGATCTTCGGTTTCAATCGCCATGTCCGCCCTTGAAATCACAGGACCACAGTCAAGTCCTGCAGATTTTAATCCTGTGTAAGGTGCTCCCTCTCCAAGTCTATGGAGTCTAACTGCTGTTTCAAAAAACCAGTAGTCTGCAAGCTCTGCTGCTTCCCCACTGAGTTCTCTTACTTCCATGGTCTTTGTAAAGGCATCTTTCAGCTCATTTTCAAACTCTTCTTTTACGAATGGAAGTACGTAGTTAATATTTTCCATTTCCAGAGCCAGTTCTGCAGCCTTAACAACTGGCCCTTCCATGTTGTCACAATGGGGTGTCATTATATCACCTCAAATTGCATTTCAGTACTTATAATACATTTAATAAAATTTACTTATCTCTCACAATCAAAACAAAGTTCTGTGTCCCTGTTTGTTTTAAATAGTTTCCCACATTTTTTACATCTAACACTTTTAAGTGAAGAATCTTTGTCAACAATATCAAGTGCACATGAACATTTCCAACCCATTTTACCCTTTAAAGCGGCTTCAAATGCTTTATCCTCATCAATTTCTCGATTCATTCATTCACCTCTTAAAATATTTAAATTTGTTTAATCTACTATTAAATGAACATAGGGTTAACTAGTGTATTAACCCCCCTAATTAACCTAATATATCTTTAATGTTCATTATACCTTAATATATTTATTCCAATCCCTATCGACTATATTTTATGCCCATTACCATACAATATGAATTCTAATATCCCCAATAGCTTGAATATTCTTTATATAGGTTTATTAACCCAATATATCCTTTATATCTTGTTCAGGGTCGCCAATCGGTTTTAGATCGTAATTTTCAACTAACACCTTTAATATATCCTCATTCGCCCATGCAGGAATTATTGGACCAAGATACATTCCTTTAATACCTAGTGATAGCAGGCTCCAGAGTATTGCAGTTGCTTTCTGTTCCATCCAGCTTAAAATGAATGTAATTGGTAGATCGTTTATCTCCAATCCAAAGAGTGTGGACAATGCAGTTACAATTTCTATTCCTGCAATGGCATCGTTGCACTGGCCCAGATCTATGAGTCTTGGAACTCCTTCTATATCTCCAAGCTGCAGGTCGTTGAACCTGTACTTTCCACAGGCAAGTGTCAAAACAACTGTATCCTCAGGCAGTTTCTTAACAAACTCTGTGTAGTAGGTGGCCTGGGGTTTGGGGGAGTCACATCCACCCACAACAAAGAAGTGTCTTATTTTACCGGCTTCAACAAGCTCCTTTATTTTATCCGCCAGGGAAAGAACGGTTGAAACACCAAACCCCGTTGTGAATACAGTTTCCCCTGGTTCTTCCTCGAGCTCGGGTAGAGATTTGGCCTTTTCTATTAAGGGGGTGAAGTCATAGCCTTCTATATGCTGGACACCCGGAAGTTGTGCAACCCCTGATGTGAACATCCTATCACTGTAACCATTTTTAGGGAGGAGTACGCAGTTTGAAGTTCCAAGTATTGCAACAGGATACTTAGTAAATGTGTTTCGCTGGTCAAACCATGCTCCTCCAAGCTGGCCAACGAGGTGGTCGTACTTTCGAAGCCCAGGATATCCATGGGCAGGCAAAAGTTCAGAGTGGGTGTAAACGTTTATACCAGTTCCTTCGGTCTGTTTAAGAAGTTCTTCAATTGCTTTCATGCTATGGCCCGTTGCGAGAATTCCATGACCTTTAACAGCCCCTACTCGAACTTCTGTTGGTGTTGGTTCGCCGTAAGTTTCGATATGGGCCTTCTTCAGAAGCTGCATTGTTCTTATGTTCATGTGCCCAGCTTCCAGAGCTAAATTCAAAAAATCCTCGGCATCGAAGTTTACGTTGGTTAAGGTTGAGTAAAAACCTTTTTCCATGAATGCGTCTACTTCTGGGTCTGTATACCCCAGTTCTCGGGCGTGGTAAAGGTATGCGGCTATTCCTTTAATAGAAAAAAGTAAGTTATCCTGAAGCCTTGCAACTGTAGAGTTTTTACCACAAATTCCCCTCACAGTACAGGCAGTCTCCTGAGCAGTCTGGGAACACTGGTAACAAAACATCGCAGGTTTTTCTTTCTTTTCTTCTTTCTTTTCTTCTCCTTCTTCAGTAACTTCCTCGAACTGGTCTTTACCAACTCCACATATTGGACAGATCCAGTCGTCTGGCAAGTCCTCAAAAGCTGTTCCAGGTTCTATTCCTGCATCTGGATCTCCCTTTTCAGGGTCGTATACATACTCACATAGCAAACATTTGTATTTTTTCATATTTTACCCCCTTTATTCCAATTTAAAATGTTTTTTTAAAATTTAAGGGTTATACAGTTGAATAATATTTTTGATTATTTCTTTAAATTAGATTTTTTCGAGGTTTTCAGATTTTAAATATTATAATATTTTTTCTCAATAAACTCGTATACCGCCATTCTTATAATACATTTGTAGGTAAGAATATGCTACGATTGAACATATACATTTTACCCTAGACTTTCATAGCAACAACGTTCAAATAATAAAAAAAGAGATTAAATATCTTTAAATTAATTTATAAGCTTTATTATATGCTAAAACTGTTAAAATATTTTTTTAAAGTCTCATTTATACAAAATGATAAAACTTTTGATTTTAAACTTTTTTTAATAGACTCTAAAAAAATTAGGAAGCCCTTTAAACCCCCATTGTATAAAAATATAAATTCTATTATGATCATATTAAAGGAACGGTGATACTATGGATGAAAAAGCAGAGGAACTCTTAAATAAATGTAAAGAAATGGATGATGCAAGTGTTATGGGTTCTTGTAAGGTCCTTCTGGAAATGATGAACAATAAAGATGTTAAACTAGATGAAGACATGGATCAAAGCTACATTTCCATGGCTGAAAATCTCTCTCCAAAGGACGTGTCAAAGGTTCTTTCACTGGCCCTCAAAATAAGGGAAAGTGGAGATATAAAAGACACCGAGCTCAAAAATGCTGCAAGCATACTTATAAGAGCCATAGAAATGAGTTAAACTATTAAATAACTATTTTAAAATTAGACTTTTCCTAACCTTTTTTTAGCCAATTTAAGGCTTATAATTACCTAAAAATCCTTGAAATTAGGATAGTTAAATTAAACACGAAGTTAATTAAAACTTTTTATGTCTAACCCTTTCTATGTCAAAGACTGCCGTATCAGCAATAGCCATAACAGCCATAACCCCTGCCTGAACAGGGTCTGTTACAACAAGATCTGCCTCCTGTGTAACGCTTCCAGGCATGTTAAGGCTTATAACTACTACGTTGTGCTCTTTTTTTATCCTCTCTATCGAATCTGAGATCCTGCCACCCATCAAGGACCCTGCAAGCACAAGTGCCCCCACTCTGGGAAGCCTTCCAACTGCCAGTACTGCCTCTGCAACTTCATTTTCGCCCACAAGAGGAAGTGTATCCACACTTATCCTTTCTCCCCTTATATTGTGCCTGTCAGACTCCGTTATAGCCCCTAATGCAACCTGAGAAACCTGTGCGCCTCCACCTATTATTATGATCCTTTTACCGTAAATTTCACCCATTGACCTATGGGTTTGGACATCCAATACCTCTTCAAAGTTTTTGATGTTCTCTATAAACCTTTTAACGTTTTTTACACATTCAAGTTCCATGTAGATGGACGCTGAATCTGCATCTTCCATAAAAAGATGAGTGTAAGTTATGTTAACACCACATCGAGCCATCATATCTGTTATGTCCCTTAAAACTCCGGGTTTGTTCTGGGCTTTTATGTTTATCGCAATTTCTATCATTTAAATCACTTGAAGTAATCAATTAATCTTATTTAAAGTAATGTAAATCAAATGGAGAATTATTAAAATTTTTTATGTTTTATTAAACTTTCAACTGTTAATTCATTATGTTTAAATTTGTTACATTAAATTATGTTTAAATCAATGCAAAGATTTTTTACCCGTTATTTCGGTTATATTAACCTTTATTATGGCTAATTTTTTAATAGATTCTCTGGAATATTCAAAAATAGTTTTGTTTGGCTTTTCAACATCTTCGTTTGAAGATCCTTCGCCGGAATACTTTGCCATTATTATGTTTAGGACCCTTATTTTATCTTCAACTTCATCAAGGAACTGAGCATCTCCAGATCCTACAACACTGAGATAATTCATGGTCCAGTTGCATGGTTTTTCAGATTTTAAAAGTTCTATTTTTGCATCGACCTCGAAGCAGATATTGTTGTTCTTTTTAATAACATCAATCTTCTTCCCTTCTCTTGCAGAATGAAAGTATAAACAGTTATCCTTAAAAGCAAAGTTCATTGGGATAATGTAAGGCTTGTTACCATCACACAATGCTACTCTACAAACAAGGGCTTTCTTGAGTAGAGATTTTATTAATTTAGCATCTTTTATCTCTTTATCGTTCCTTCTCATCGTGCTTCCTTAATTAAAGGTGATGTGAATTATCCCAAAATTCAAATTAATCAGGAGTTAATAATTTAAAATACATTTAGCTCGGTTAAAAGTCTGTTTCTTTCTTCTTTTAGTTCTTTTAACGTATCGGGATTGCCACCATTTTTTTCAATGTAGGCTATGGTGTTTGTTAGGGCTTCAAGGTTTGTTTCAATTTGGTTTATGGGCATGATCTGTAACTCCTTCTAAAATCTTCTAAAAATGATTCTTTAATTTATTGGTTGTTTACTCTCTTTATAATATTTGTCTCATCATTGATTTTGGAATTTAATGTTAAAAATCCTATCCATAATTTAGAAAAAAATAAAATATGTTAGATAATATTAGTTAGATAAAGTTATTCAATATCGACCCTATGTACCTTTTTTTCAAGTTTTGGAAGTTCAATTGTTAAAACAGAGTTATCAAACGTTCCAGTGGCTTCTTTAACTTTTACCCTTGCTGGAAGTGTGAGTGCTATTCTTGTTTCGCCGTAGTTCCTCTCTTTCTGTATGAAGTTGACGTCTTCTACAGAAGTTTCTTCCTGGAAATTCGCCGTGACCTGGACGCTGTCTTCTGTAATTCCGATCTCAATGTCCTCCTTTTTCACACCTGGAAGGTCTGTTTTGATTATTATGCTGTCATCAGTTTCCATCATGTCTGTAAGTGGTTTTTGGATAGATGAAGTATAATCTGATATTGCTTTTCCAAATTCTTCTTGTCTCTCTTTGAAACTTTGTATTATATCGTTGAACACATTCTCTGCCTGTGTTCTCCTTGTTCTAATGTCTTCCTTTATATCTCCTTTTTTCTCAAGAGCCTCTTCCTGAGCCTCATCAATTTTACCCTTAACCTCCTCAGCCTTCTTCACAGCTCCTTCCTGAGCCTCACCCATCTTACCCTTAACCTCCTCAGCCTTCTTCATAGCCCCCTCCTGAGCCTCACCCATCTTACCTTTAACCTCCTCAGTTTTCTTCATAGCTCCTTCCTGAGCTTCACTAACTTTACCCTGGATATTTTTCTTCGTTTTAACTGTACTTTCTTTAATTTCCCCCATATCCTCTTTAATTCTCTCTTTTTTCTTCTTAACGCCTTTTTTATCTACCATATACTGATCCCTCCAATCCTTAAAAATCCTTAAAATCACTTCATGTGTTTATCTAACCTTTAAAATATGCTTTTAGTCATAAAAAAAACTTGTTGATGCATTAATTTGCTAAAAGTACAAAAATTAAAATTCAAAGAAGAAAATAATCGTTCGTGAAAAAAATTACCTTTAAAAACCACGAAATCATTTGCATCTTCTTTTCCAATCAATTCACCTGACATTTTATGTTTCACCAATCCTTATCATTAAACAATTTAAAGTAGTGAAGTTAATCGTCACGTTGTGATGTTATATTTGTATTGTATGACTCATAAATATTGGTGCTAATTTGAGGATAGGGAATTTTATTTAAAAAATTTATTTGGTATTATTATTTTACGGGTTGGGATTTACAAAAAAATTATGCATAACACTTGAATCTAAGTTATACTCTAAATTCCGTGTAATTGATATTTCAGGGCGTTATACCTGTGATACTCAGCCAAAAATTCTTTTAGTTCTAGAAATTCTATTTCTGTAAATTTGTTATATTATCCAATTCAACTATTGAACAATGTTATAAATTATGCCCTTTTTAATTAACAAAAATATAAAAAAATAAATATCATTTAGATCAAAATATTATATAAATTTTTTTTTAGCTGATCAAAAATTCTATTAGTTGATCAGTACCCCCATATTATCTTAATTTTTAACTATTGTTCAAGGATATATGCAGGTAATAAAACAAGCGAAGTTAGTTATAGAGGCAATTGATGCCTCAAAGGAGGTGTATTGAAATGAAATGCTTGAAATGTGGGCATGAAAATGATGTAGACACCCAATATTGTGAAAAATGCGGTTCAGATCTAAAAAGAGGAGTATCCCGCCTGGAAAACTCAAGTAATGATGGGCTAAAATTATCTTCCCCAGTTTTCATTGTAGCTTTTGTAATTCTGGTGGCAGGATTGGGATTGGTGCTGACCTCCGGCACGTTACTGCAGATGAATACCGGAGCTGCAGCTGCCAACATCCCAACAGTTTACGCACAATCCTCTGAAATTGTTACAAATCAACCCACTTGGCATCAAATAGCAACTTACACCGAACCTGATAGGGGTGTAATGAATTTCAACATTCAAGGGCAAAAATTCAAGGTAGTTATGTCTGCAACACCACCATTAGACAACCAACTGAATATATTAAATGTCGATCTGTTAAAGGACAACAGCGCCTTAACCAACGGCTTAATATCATGGAATCCCACAGAATCCATAACAACAAAAGAAAGAACCATCGAAGCTTTTACAGGACCTGGAAATTATCAAGTTAACATATACGTCACAAAACTTAAAAACTGGAAGGTTACTGTTTATGATTACTATTAAATGGGATGAAAAAGGTGTTCTGTCCAGGATGTGGATAAAAAGCGAGGGGAGGCATGCTTATGCAAATGAGGAAACCCATTAAAAAGAGAATTAAAAAATATAGAAAAAAAGAGTCAAACAAAGTTTTGATTTTTACTTGTTTAGTTCTATTAGCTGTGACAGTTTTAACAGTTGGGATGTTGTTACAGTCACCTAGTGCGGCAGCTCAGACTAATTCAAACGGGCCCAAATTAATTGATTCTGGATCAACCATTGGATATGATACATATGCCTATGGCAACTTTAAGTATGAATGGCGAACATATGAGTACAACAATCAGCATTTCATAATCCAAGGCACATTATACCTACAGGATGAAGGCAGAACAGTCAAACAAACGCAGGATGTAAAGAAATTTTCGGATGAAACAGTTGTAATACTAGCAATACCCAAATGGACTGGAAAAAATAATTATGAAACTGTAACAACTAACTGGGGCTATTACACTGTTACAGATTATTACTGGAATGTACTCAGACCTCGTATGGTGATCAGGGGTCCTTATGGATTATGAAAAATGGAATAAATCGAAATCTCATTTTAGGGCTTAATTGAACTGATAGTTTAGAAAAAAAGCCCTAAAAATTTTTATTTTAAGTATGTCAGACATTTAATTATTTATATATGAATAACTAATAATATTATATTAAAATATTAAAAATAATGAGATTATAATTAAATATGCCACATTTATTTGAGATTTTTAAAATTATTTAAATAATTCAAGTGTTTCAGGGCGATCTGCCTTCATCAAACCTAAACAGTTTTGAAGTACACTTCCCAATTTGTTAAACTTAATGAAGTGCAAAAAATTAGGATTTATTTAAAATAAAAGCTTTACTGAGGATAAACATCTTCTAAATTAAAATAAGAATGAACAATAGGAATTCAGTCATAAACCTCCATTATCTAAAAATTGATTAATCAAATGATTAATCATTATAAAATATGTTTATACGCTAATGCATCACTAAGTTTACTGTTTGTAAATAAGGAGGCTTAAAAACAAACGTTTTAGTATGGAGGTAATGAAATGAATATTAATAAGAAGGCTATGGGTTTTGTTGTGGCTATTTTGGCCTTCATAGCGATTATGTTAATTCCTATGCATGGTTTAAGTTATCCTGGTCGTGCTGCAATTGCACTTTTGGTTTTCGCCATTGTAATGTGGGGTACTGAGACTGTCCCCCTGCCTGTGACATCCATCATGATCATGTTCTTGCTACCTTTACTGGGCATAGAAAGTTTCACTAATGCCGCAGTAGGGTTTGCAAATCCTATCATCTTCTTGATGATTGGTGGATTCATTCTGGCAGAGGCTATTCGTAAAAGTGGACTTGCAAAACGTTTCACATATTTTTTACTCTCAAAACTGGGCACAAGCCCAAGTATGAGTCTTTTTGCAGCCATATTCTCAACAGGACTCTTGTCTGCCTGGATTGAAAATGTTGTGGCATTTGCAATGCTACTCCCCATCATCAAGGAAATCATACCTTTGATGGGTGTGAAAGATGCTGAAAAAGGAAACAGTAACTTTGCTAAGGCCATGGTCTTAGGTGCTTCATACGGTTCCCTGGCAGGTGGATTCGGAACAGAAATAGGAACTGCACCGAACCTGATGGCAGCTGCCTATACACATTTACCATTTGCTAACTGGATGGTTTTCGGATTCCCACTTGCAATAATATTACTTCTGGCTATCTGGAAAACTCTACAATGGGTGTTCCCACCAGAAGTTGAAGGAATTATCGGTGGAAAAGAAACATTAACCAACACACTCAGCAAACTCGGATCCATGAGTAAAACAGAGAAAATAACAGCAGTTATCCTATTTTTCACCATAGGTCTATGGGTTACAACAGGATTCACAGGACTCGACAGTTACTCTGTAGCACTTATCGGTGCAGCACTCTACTTCATAACTGGTGTTATTGACTGGAAAGACGCTCAAAAAAACATCGACTGGGGATTAATCATCTTCTTCGGAGGTGCTTTAGCCCTTGGAGCCGCACTACTAAACTCAGGAGCTGCAACCTATCTGATACAAGATGTGCTTGGAATGCTCGGAGGTAATCCAGCGACATTAGTTATCATGCTCGTGTTGATGGTTATTGCTGTGATCTTCACACAGGTCATGTCCAACATAGCACTTTCAGCTATTCTTGTGCCGATTGCTGTGACTTTAGCTTCTGCTCAGGGTCAGCCCATTGGTATTTATGCTGTGCCTGTGGCAATCGCATGTTCACTGTCTTTCATGTTCCCAATGGCAGATCCAACAGTTGCAATGGCATATGGAACAGGTTACGTCAACGTCAAGGAAATATTCAAAGCAGGACTACCTATGGTCATAATAGGAATCATAGTGAGCATAGCTGTTATACTCACAATTGGAATACCATTCCTGGGTTAACTAACAAAAAAAAGATAGAGCAAAAAATATAAATTTAGAATTGAATTGGAAGAGGATTTGCAGTAAATCATTAATCTGCAAATTTAACCTCATTATTTTTTTTACGAAAATTTCAATCCAAAAATATTTTAAATGTAGAACAGATTTGTTGGGAGGAATCTCAAAATGAATACGAGAATATTGTTACCTACAGATGGTTCAGAAAATGCAGAAAGGGCAGGAGAATATGCAATATCCCTTTCAAATATTAGTGGTGCAGATATCATTGTTTTAAACGTGATTGACACCGACTACTTGGATGCACTGCCTCAGCAAGATCTCAAGGAAAGCTTAGGCAAAGAGTTGAGAGAAGAAGGAAAAAAGGCTGTTGAACGTTTTAAAGAGAGTTTAGAAGATAGTCAATGCAATGGAATGTGCAAAAACATTAACTTCACCATTCTTATCAAAGAAGGCAAACCTGGCGAAGTCATACTTAAAACCATAGATGAAGAAAATATAGATCAGGTAATAATGGGAAAATCTGGTAAACATGGTTTAGAAAGGTTTCTGCTTGGAAGGACAACTGATAAAGTTGTAAGAGAAGCAAATGTACCTGTTAACGTGATATCTTAAGTTATGCCTAAAACTTTCAAACTATTTTTAATGACATTTATCTTAATTTTTTTCCGGCTTTTTGTGCTGGGTGATATCTCTCCAATAAACAGAGATCCCCTCGTTCAATGGGTAAACACTGACATCGAACCCGTGATCATTCATGCGTATGCATTGCGCTTTAAAATACTGGATTTCCTGTTCATCCCTTGCCCTGCGGAAGGCCGTTTCATAATTGGTTCCAACAAGTTCCGGGAATCTTTCCCACAAGTTTTGTCCCACCAGTTCATCGGGTTCAACACCCACGTATTGGGCAGCACGCTGATTCACATAAATAAAATTCCAGTAATGATTCAAAGCAACGAAACCATCTTTTATACTATCTAAAATCTCCGTTATTTGACTTTTGCTGTGAATAAGTTCTTGTTCTGTCTTTTTACGTTCAGTATCATCAAATACATAACCTTTAACCTGAACAATTTCACCTGAATCATTAAAAATACCAACTACATTGGCAACGACATGAATCCTCAACCCATCGGATCTTCTCTGCCAACTCTGATAACCCTTGATCTTACCCTCACTCTTCAGACGAGTAACCATATAAGGCCAGTCAAAGGGGTTAGATTTCGAAATATTCCACTGAAGTGCTTTTTTACAATCATCAAAGCCGTAAATTTCTGCAAATGCAGGGTTACACTCAATGATTTCACCTTTAGGCGTTGCAATAAAATCACCAGTCAAATCTTCATCAAAAAGACGACGATACTTCTCCTCACTCCCCATTAAAGCATCTTCAGCCTCTTTACGTTCAGTATCATCAAATACATAACCTTTAACCTGAACAAGTGCACCCGAATCATTAAAAATACCAACTACATTGGCAACAACATGAATTTCCTTACCATCTGGCCGTACATGCCACCTTTGATAGCCCTGGATCTTACGCTCATCCCTCAAGTGATCGATAAGAGTAGCCCAGCCCGCCGGGTTGAATTGTGAAATTTCTGATCGAACAGCTTTTCCACAGCCTTGAAAGCCGTAAATTTCTGCAAATGCAGGGTTACACTCAAGAATTTTCCCTTCAGGCGTTGCAATAAAATCACCAGTCAAATCTTCATCAAAAAGACGACGATACTTCTCCTCACTCCCCATTAAAGCATCTTCAGCCTCTTTACGTTCAGTATCATCAAATACATAACCTTTAACCTGAACAAGTTCACCAAAATCATTAAATATCGCTACAACATTAGCAACAATATGAATTTCCTTACCGTCTGGTCTTTTGTGTGTGGATTGATGACCCTGGACTTTGTGCTCAGTTTTTAAGCGTTTTATTAAATTTTTCCAATCATCAGAGTTGAACTTAGAGATGTCTGCTTGAACGGCATCTTTACAGTTATTAAAGCCATATATCTCTGCAAATGCGGAGTTACACTCGATTACCTTACCTTCCGGTGTTGCAATAAAATCACCAGTCAAATCTTCATCAAACCAACGCCTGTATTTTTCACTCTCTTTAAGAGATTCTTCAGACTTTTTAACCTTGGTGACATCCTGAATTTGCACTAAAAAGCCAGCATCAATAACAGAAATATTCCAATCAATAAAAATTGTTCCAGACTTTGTTAGAGTGGAAAAACCTGTATTTTTAATATTTTCAAAATCTAATGGAGCTTGAAATTTAATTGATCCTTCTTTAACTAATTTTTCCCTTTTTTGAGCTATAGTATGGTTTTCAAATAGATCAATACCCGAAGTTTCTTCAGAAATTCCGGTTATTTCTAGTGCAGATTGATTAACATCCACTAATTTACCTTCTTTGTCATAAAGAAGAATTCCTATAGGGGATTTATCAAATATTTCCCTGAGGTTACTGTAATTGCTTTTAACCTTTACTCCTCCTCAAATTTAGTTAATTTATGATCTAATTATAACTTTATCATTGTTTTTGATAAACTAGATCATTGAATAAAATTATATGATAATCATCATAATAAAGCAAATTGACTAAAAGTCACCATTCTTGCCATACCTTCTTTAACATGTTCGGTTACTCTGCACATACGGATTTAGCATTATCACGATGGAAAATTTGATTGATTATCTTTGAGATATATCTATGTTTTCATGCTTTTCAGATTCTATTTTTAAATATACGAACGAACGTTAGTTTTATATATTGGATTGACAACAGTTTAACTAACAAGCGTTAGTTAGTAAACGGTGACCATATGACAAAAACATCATCCAATAAAAATGGGAAGATATCAACCAAAGAAAAAATATTTGATGTTTCAGTCGATTTATTCTCGAAAAAAGGATTTGATGCAGTATCAATCCGTGAAATTGCAAGGGAAGTTGGCATAAGAGAAAGTTCAATTTACAACCATTACCCCAGTAAAGAAACTATACTAAATGTAATTTTCCAATACTTTAAGAAAGAATTAACTAAAATGAGACCTCCTGAAGCCGTAAATATTGAAAAATTAACTCCAGATATTTTTCGAGAGAGAGTTCATCTCACACACATGCTTTTTCGAACACCCACCATGGAAAAAATATTCAAGATCATAATCAATGAACAGTTTAAAAACGAAAAAGCCAGAAAAATCGTTTTACACAACCTGATTGAGGAACCCCACAAGTTCACAGAAAAAGTTCTTGATAATATGAATCAAAGGGGCATCATCCGTCCCCTTGACCCTAAAATTATGGCAGTGGAATTTCAGTACCCAATATTCTCCCTATTTATGGAGTATCTCCTCCTGAAATCCAATAATTTAAATACAGAAGATGTTGAAACCCGACTCAAAAGCCATGTAGACTTTTTTTTATCAGTCATAACTCCCGAGGTTGAAAAATGAAAATTAAAACCCCCTACTCACTTAAAAGCGGGGCTGAAAGCTCCAGTGAGTATTACATGGAAGTTTCAAACTTCACGGATCATGTCTTATCTGAAGCAGAATTCCAGATTGGCCGTGTTATTGATGATATTGATGACTACGGAGCACAAAGTTTGTATAAACCCCCTTCCAGGGATTTAATGGTCTTTGAAGCCCTCATGATAGGGGTGCTTTGGAGGGCCTATATCAAAAGGGCAGTTAAACTTAACTGTGAATCCCAGAAGTTACTTGCAACTCTCTCAAGAAAGAGAAATGAGAATGAAAAATTGAAACAAGTGATAGATCATGACCGGGGGGTTCTTGCCACTTCAGTTCTACTTCCTGAAGACCCTGAAACTGAAAAAATCTCGGAATTAACAACAGAAAATCTTAACAAACTCCTGAAATGGCTTGAAGCAACTGGCGAATTTCAACAGGAATTAAAACACATTAATACATGGATGAATTTTTTAGGCAGTTTAAATCCTCAAAAATCTTCTTCACATCTTGCAAAGATTTTCATGTTTGCAGATTGGTTTGAATACGCAAGCAGTGAAGTTTTGGGTAGATACACCTGCAACCTTGAAGAATTTGTTGATGAAAACCTTGAAAAACACCTTTGGAATGAAGATATCATACTGTTTACAAGGAAAAGGTCTGAGTATCACATGAACATGTTTGGGGCAGAGGTTATGAGTAGGAACTTCAAAGAATCATTTAAAAGCAGACCTAGAAAAGCTCTTTTACTACCTGGATGCATGCGTTACCTAGCTGAGAGTAAGTGCCTGGCTTCAAAGACCAATCTTGGAATGAAGTGCGCAGACTGCAACCCAAACTGCAAGGTTAACTCACTCAGTAAATTGGGTGAAAGGAATGGATTTGAAGTTTACGTTGTATCCCACGAATCTTCTGCATTATCCCAGAGTACCCAGAAGGATAGAGATGAGCTGGGAATAGTAGGGGTTGCATGCGTCACGAATCTCATATCCGGAGGTTGGAAATCAGAATCCCTTGGCATTCCAGCCCAGTGTGTTCTTCTTGACAGCTGTGGATGTGAACACTGGGTAGACAGCAGCGAAACAACCGGAATTAATGAAGATAAACTTGTGAAACTTCTCGATATTGAAACAGGACCTTGTAAAGAATATTGGCATTGTTCGGCACATTCAAATGGACATAAAACCTGTTCTCATCATGTTTCCATTGAATGAATAAGAGACATGAAAATAAAGTTTCGGAGTTTGCATACGGAGAGGATTTATGGCCATAAATTTAAAGACATGTTAATGAGGTTAAAATGCTTGAAACCGACGGCACTGCATTACATGATTCAAGAAATTGAAGAAATGCTGAAGGCCATTAAGTAATATTCTCCTCTCCATACAATGTTTCACTGTTACAGGAGCAAGAATTTTGTGGACAGTTTTGCATACATCTGTTAATGCCTAATTCTATTTAAACATCAACATATACTCATCAGAATTATAATAGTACAAATAAAAGTGGGTTAAGATAAAAATTGAAACTATAAATATCGTTGATCATACAGAATCGATCAAGTTAATGAAGTTTTAATGAAAAAATTTCAACTACAAAAAGGGTGAATGAATTGGATGTACCCAACCTAACAGACCGTCAAGATCGTGACGATAAATTAAACATTGACCATAAGAATTTAAAATCCTCCCATAATCGGGAACAAAATTTTAAGCAGAGTGTTCCAAAGGTTCTTCTGGTTGGTTACAACGGTGCCAACAATACAGGATCTGAAGCTCGGCTCATCTCCATAATAAAGGATGTACGGGCTGTTTTAGGGCCAGACGTTTGTATAACCATTCCAACTCTCAATGAGAAAAATCTGCGCCGTTACATCAAGGAAGAAGCCAACCTTAAAATTGTGCCAATTCCATCAATTTTCTTCTTTGCACTTAAAAAGCTTGTAAAAGAGCATGATCTGGTTTTACTTGTTGAAGGAAGCTGTTACATGGACACCTGGACTTCAGCTCTTCTTTGGGCTTTTTTATGGACAACAAAATGTGCAAATTCATCTAAAATACCTTGTATTGCTTATTCAGTGGATGCTGGAGATTTATCTCCTTTAAATAAGTTCCTTGTTAAAAGGGAAGCAAGTAAAACCGATCTGATCATAACCCGAACCAAGTTAGCTGCAGATAAACTAAAAAATATAGGGGTCACCGCACCTATAAAAAATACAGCAGATAGCGCTTTTACCTTCCAAAAAGATGATAATGACGAAACCATCATTCAAGATATCTGGACAAAGGAATCTCTCCCCAAGCCAGAGAAGAGTGTTGTGGGATTTGCAGTGGTAGATTTTTACCTATGGCCTGTTGTTATAAGACCCTGGGGTAAAAGCAAAGACCGTTACAAGTGGCCGTACTACTTCTCCCGTTCAAAAAAGAGAGCTAAAAAAAGTGACGATCTATCTGCCAGGTGGGCTGCTTTAGCCGATAAAATAATAGAAAAACATGGAAAAAGTATTGCACTTATTTGTATGGAAGAACTGGATGAACCTCTTGCACTTAACATCATAGGTAAAATGCAGCACTCTGAAAATGCGCATATCTTTACTTCAAACGAGTTTAACACCTCTCAGATGACAGGAATACTGCAGGGCCTGGAATTATTGATTACATCTCGTTACCATGCAGCTGTTTTATCCCTTGAATCACCCGTACCGCAAATAGCAGTTGCACACGACCCCCGTCTAAAAGGACTTTACAATGAACTGGGAATTGATAAGGAATACCTTTTTGATTATAGACTTGAAAATGCAGGAAAAATAGTGTGGGATAAAGTCGAAAAACAGGCGGATGATCTTCTTGGAAATCCAAAAAAGATTAATAACAAGTTAAAACAGGGTTACAGCCAGCATTTAATGGGAGCAGAGAAAAATCGGCAGTTGTTAAAGGAATTTTTGATTGAAAGAGGATGGGAGGTGAGACCGTGAATAGCGTGGTTTTTCTCACAGGAGCCACTGGTTTTCTGGGAACACAGATAGTCCGCAGGTTGGTTAAAAAGGAAAATTGCCACATTATCGTTCTGGTAAGGGGCGAAGATGATGAAACAGCAAGAAGAAATCTTGCACGTGCCTGGTGGGAATGGCCCGAACTTTTGGAATTACTTGACGAACAAAGTGAAAATCTTGACATACAAGATAGAGTACCATATAAAGAACCGTACGAAGCACTAGATAAAGAACTGGATAAACTACCAAATAAAGCGTTAAATAAAATACACAGATTAAATGATAAGAAAGTCCAGTTCATGAGGGGAGACATTTCCAAGGAAATGCTCGGCCTTGAAAAGGAATCATACGAAGATTTGACACATAAAATCACCCACATAATTCATACAGCCGCGGATCTGCGGCTTAACGCCCCATTAGGAGAACTCAGGAAAATCAATGTTCAGGGAACTGTTAATGTCCTTAAATTGGGTGAGGATGCCAATCTTGACCATGGAATTCAACGTTTCTCCCATTTATCCACAGCTTACGTTGCCGGCGGACGGAAAGGTTTTGTAGATGAAGATTCACTTACAGATGAGTATGGATTTCAGAGTAACTACGAAAGAAGCAAGTTTGAAGGAGAAGTTGAGGTAGCTAAATCTAATCTGCCCATATCCATATTTAGACCGGGTATGGTAGTCGGTGATTCACAGACAGGTTATATAAAAACTTTTAACACAATATACGTCATTTTACGGCTTTACCTTAATGGAAAGCTGAGAATTATCCCTGTTTCTCCCTCTCTTAAAATTAATATGGTGCCTGTGGACTACGTTGCAGATGCTGTTAGCAATTTAACCTTTGATGCCAATGCAGAAGGCCAAAATTTCCATTTAACCGCACCCTATGATTCCCTTCCAACTGTTAAAGAACTTGTTGATTTCATCACCATATGGGCAAAGAATAATCTGGATTTTAAACTTCCAAAGCCTATTTTTTTACCTTTTTCATCTTTAATACCAGTGGTCTCAAGTTTGCAGAAGTTAACGGGTTCAAAGCATGGAATCATTAAAACAGTTACCACTCTCGCACCCTACTTCAACGAAGAAAGAACCTTTTCCCGGAAAAATATTGAAAAGCTAAAAGGACCTTATGAACTTCACTGGAGAAATTTTTTACCCAAAATCTTGGATTATGCAGTTTACATGGGTTTTTTCCATCGTTCCAATCGAACTGTTCACGAGCAAGTCTTGTTCCGACTTAAAAGTCAGAGCAGACCCGTTGATTATTACGATGTGGTGGACAGCAGATTTAACAGAAGATCTTCACTTGATGTCAGAAATGATATGATCAAAGCTGCAAGATCACTCAGTTTGATGGGAATAAGTCCTGGGGACAAAGTGGCAATGGTTGGGTTTAACAGCACTCGCTATCTGACGCTGGACGTTGCCATAGGATTATTGGGAGCTGTGAGTGTTCCATTATACTATACTAGCCCCTTAGAGGAAATTAAAGAAATTTTGAAGGATTGTGGAGCATCTGCATTTTTTATAGGTACTCCCAATATCCTGGAGAAATTGGGGCAATTTGAAGATGTGGAAAAAATTCCATTGATCTCATTTTGCAGGGAATCTATGGAACTCCCATCTAATGTTATGGGTTGGAAAGAATTTCTGGACCTTGGAGAAAATGAATCAGATGACTTCGTGCAATCTGTGGCTCCTGTGGATTTCAACAGCATTGCAACCATTCGTTACACCTCCGGAACCACTGGTAAGCCTTCAGGCGTTACCTTCACCCATGGAAATTTGAGGTGGATGGCTGAATTCATTGCTTCAATGCCCCCATGGATTGACAGAACCCATGAAGTTTCTTATCTATCATTTTTACCCATGAACCATGTTGTAGAAGGTATTTTAGGAACTTATGCTCCTTATTATGCTCCAGCACCATTGAAACTTTATTTCCTTGAAGACTTCCATGATCTGCAGACCACACTCCCCAAGGTAAGACCTACCATATTTTTCTCGGTACCCAGATTCTATGAGAAGGTTTGGTCCCATATAATGCAAAGTAAGTTGGGACAGGTATATGTAGATACAAAGGTAGGCTTTAAAAAAGATATACTTCAAAGAATATTGAAAAGAGTCATCCTTAAAAATGCAGGTCTTGATGCATGTGCCCATTTAATTGTTGGTTCTGCGCCGGTAAGTGAAGATCTCCTCATGTGTTACAAAGAGTTAGGTATTGAAGTTCACAATGCCTACGGCCTAACTGAAGCACCACTTGTTACCATAAACCGTTTGGGAGCCAATAGAATAGGAACTGTGGGTGAACCACTCCCCTGTACAGATGTTAAAATAAAAAGTGACGGCGAGGCAATTGTACGTGGGCCTCAGGTAACAAAGGGTTACTTCAATGATAAATCCCGTAACGATCTTTTATTTAAAGATGGCTGGCTTCTTACAGGTGATTACGGTTATCTAACTCCTGAAGGAAGTCTTATGATAACAGGACGTAAAAAAGAACTGATAGTCAACTCTTACGGGAAAAGTATCAGTCCATTGAAGATTGAATCAATGTTAAAGGATATAGACTGTGTATCTGAGGCCATGGTGTTTGGAGATGACAAACCATACTGTATTTCGTTGATATGGGTAGATGAAGATGTAAAATTAGAGCACATTGATAGAGCCATAAAAAAAATGAATTCTAAGCTTTCTCATCCAGAAAAGATAAAACGGTGGGCAGTTTTAAAAAACGATCTATCCATAGAAAGCGGTGATTTGACAGCAAACCTCAAACTTAAAAGAAAAAACATTATTAAACACTACCAAAATCTTATAAAATTTATGTACACAAATTGGGATTTTGATAAATATTCGGGTGAATGCGCTCCAGAAGGGGAATACCTTAAAAAACATAGTAGGAGTAAGGAAAAAATCCCCGAAAACATCTTGAAACTAGGCACCATACATTTAGGAAGTGCAAGGAACTACCATGAGCATTAAACTAAAAATATTATCCATCTGGGTTCCACAATGTCTGTTGGTTAATGAACTGGACAGAGTTGCAGAGGTAACAAACGAATGTCTGGATAAACTACTGGAAGAGTACTCCCCAGAATCATTGAATCTTTTGGAAGACTTAATTATGGAGGGAAATCTTGAGCAGAGGAGAGTTTTAATGGCTGAAGGTCACAATGCTCGTGTAAATGCACTTATTGAAGTCCTTGGATATGAAAAAGCCATGGAACTTGGCAGAACTGCACTGTTCAAAGCAGGCTACACGCTGGGATTAGAAGCACGTAGACGTCTTGGTGTAAGTGAAAACATTCCGGACACTATTAAAGCTGCACAGATACTGTACAAAGTACTTGGAATAGAATTCAAAGTCGAAAAGCTAGAAAAAGATATGGTTTTAAGGGTAAAAAGATGCTCACTTGCCACCTCATACTCGCCTGAAACTTGTAGAATGATGAGTGCTGCAGATGAAGGTGTTGTTCATGGTTTAAATGAAAATATAAACATGTTATTCAAAAAAAGGATAACAGAAGGTGCAAAGGAATGTACAGCATGTATAAAATCTAAAATTGATTATGAACTAAAATTATCTAAATTTGATTGAAACTAACTGAAACTAATTTAAACTAGCTAAAACTAATTAAGATTATTAATTTGAACTTTATTTAATAACTTTAATAAGTTTAATTGAGTTATAACGAGGAAAAAAGCTATGAAAGCAATAGTTGTAGGATCGGGTGCAGGAGGAGGAGCAGCTGCACGTGAATTAGCCATGAATGGATTCGATGTCACTATACTTGAAGCAGGAAAAGCATTCAAACCCTTCACCAGGCGTTTGACAATGACCGAACCCATCAGAAAGGCGGGTCTTCTTGGAAGCGAAAAAACCATCAGCCGTATATTTCCTTATATGGATGTAATGCGTTCTGAACGGGATCTGGTACTTGTGAGAGGCATTGGTACAGGCGGCTGCACCACTTTATCCTGCGGTAATATGGTACGAGCTGATCATGGGTTAAAAGAGATAGGGCTCGATCTTACACCGGAATTTGAAGAGCTTGAAAAGATCATAGGTGTGCAACCATTTCCAAAGAAAAGATGGAGGCCTTTAACCAGAACTATGTTTGAATCCGCCAAAGATTTAGGTTTAAACCCACATCCAACTCCAAAAGCTGTTGAAGCCCGTTTGTGTACTTCTTGCGGACTTTGTGAAATGGGATGTTCAACTGGGGCACGCTGGGACTCAAGGCGGTTTTTAGACGATGCCCTGAAAATGGGCGCCCTGCTCCGCACATCGTCCCCTGTGCAAAGGATTGTAATTGAAAATGGACATGTAAAAGGTGTTGTTATTAGATCTGGTCGTTCAACTGAGACTATTGAAGGAGATGTGGTTGTGCTGGCTGCTGGGGGAATTGGAACAGCCCAGATATTGAAAAACTCAGTTTTACCTGCAGAGGACCATCTCTGGGTTGATATTGTTCTTACACTTGGAGGAGTTTCTAAAGGGGCTAAACAACTTAAAGAACCTCCTATGGTATGGTACACAGAACACGACGACTACATATTATCCCCCTACCTTGACGTACTGTCGCACTGGTTCCACAAACCATGGAGAAATGTGCCATTAAACGATCGGGTTGGTATAATGGTAAAAATGGCAGATATGGAGGAAGGTACTGTTTCTAAAGATGGATCTGTGCATAAGAATATTTCTTTGCAGGACAGAAACAAAATCGACACGGCAGTTTCCCATGCAAAGGAAATAATGGAATCATCAGGTGTTTCAGGTCCATTTGTAAAGGGAATGTACAACGGAGGCCATCTTGGTGGGACAGTTCCCCTGAAAAAAGAGGATGTACCTTCAATGAAACCTTCATGGCTGCCGGAGGGATTGTGGGTCGCTGACCTCTCACTTGCTCCTCGGTCACAGGGTCTCCCAACCATATTGCTGGCTTCGGCCATGGCTTTAAGGGTGGCAAGGAAAGTTATACAGGATTAATCCGTATGGATGGTCTCTGATATGACAAAAACATTATTGGTAACAAAAGATATTCCGGATTAAGTGGACAACATAGAAAAAAAGATACACAATGTATGCACAAAGGAGATGTCAAATGAAAATATTAGCAATAATTGGAAGCCCCAAGGGTAAAGGTAACAGCTACAAAGTTACAAAAGAAGTTGAGGAAAAAATGAATGGCATGGAAGATGTAACTTTTGAATATCTTTTCCTCAAAGACGTTGATCTACAAATGTGCCGTGGCTGCTTTTCATGCGTCATTAAGGGGGAAAATTTCTGCCCTATTAAAGATGACAGGGCCGAAATTGAGGATAAAATGCTTAAATCAGACGGTATCATATTCGTAACACCGTGCTACTGCCAGAACGTATCAGCACTCATGAAAAACTTTATAGACCGTTTGTCCTATGTATTCCACAGGCCGCGCTTTTTCAACCAGAAAGCCATGGTTTTGGCCACAACAGGAGGTGCAGGGTTAAAAGAAACTTTAGACTATCTATCCAAGCTTGAAGTTTGGGGATTTGGGCCCGTAATTACGCTTGGTGCCATTTATCCACCATGGCCCGCATCTGAAGGTCTTAAAATTAAAAATAATAAAAAAATAGTTGGATCTGTAGAAGAGTTCTACAAAAAACTTAAGGGACAAAAACATCCTTCTCCGGGATTTAACCAATACATGCACTTCCGTTTCATGAAAATGACCTCAGACATGAAAGAATATTTACCTGCAGATAACGAGTTTTATAAAGATAAAAATGAGTTTTTTTATCCAGTTAAAATTAATCCTTTCAAGAAAGGGCTTGCATCACTCATGATAAAAATTGCCATGTTCATGATGAGAGATATGGGCCCTGAGGAGGTTAAATAAGATTTAATCTTTTGATATTCTTTTGATACTCTTTAAATTATTTAAAAAATAATTTAAAAAATAATAATTTCCACCAGTCATAAAAAAGAATTAAAGGATTTTATGAGATTATAGATAAATTTTTTTAAAAAATAGATTAATAAAAAAATAAAATAGGTTATTTTTCTAAAGGTGTAACCATGAACGACAATAAAACAAGATTTCTTATTCTGAAATACCTCAAGAAGATTCATGATGAAGATCCCTCCCTTGGTGCAAACAGAGCTATGATACTCCAAGAATATCAAATTCCAGATAAAGAACTGGGAAAAAACATGGAATATCTTAAAAATGCAAAATTAATCGATATAGAGCAACACCTTGGTGGTAACTTCATTGCAAATATTAAAGATAAAGGAATCGACTTTCTCACTCAAATGGAACAAAATATTCATGATCAAAAAATGGAAAAGGTTGATAAAGGTGAAGAGGGCGTAATTCCTAATCTAATTACAGAAACAAAATACTACGTTGATTCAAAGTTAGAATTGATCGATCCTGAGATATTAACACGTTTAAATTTTATTTATGAAGATTTGATGGCTCAAAATCATGAGTATGGTTTTGCAAGAGTTGCTTATGACTGTAAAGATGTGCTTCTTGAGTTTTTAAATGCAGTACTTGCTGAGGATTCGGAAAAAAGCACTGAAAAACTCCCCAAAGATGATCAGACAAGAATTAAGTTAGATTATACTTTAAAAAAATGTGTTGAAGATGAAACACGTAGCCTGCTCTTATCAGAGAGATTTAATTACATAATAAGCTATTTTAATGCATTAACGGAGTTTATGCAGAAAGGTGGGAAACGGGAGATGGCTTTAACTCTAGAAGATGCAAAGTCCTGTCTATTTTACACATACTTCTTCATGCGAGACATATTAAAATTGATGAACTATTAAAACTGATGAAGCCCGTAAAAAATTAAGTAAAAATAAATGGTAAAATAAATTTCAGTTTCAGACATTTTAAACATATTAGGAAGTTACAAATTTTAAAAAAAAGTCTAAAAAAGAATTTGTAAAAAAGAATTTAGTTTTTAAAAATAATTTAAAATAATTAATAAAAGATTAGGATTTATCCACGATCTGGGCATCGAGTTTGGCCTTGGCTCTTTTGAATGCCGTGAGAAATGTTTCTTCCTCCTTTAGGGGTGTTATCTCAAGGCCTAATTTACGATGTTCTTCGATCCAGTCCACTGAAAATATAGGGATATCAATTTTTATGGGTTCTTCAGTTGGGTTTACAACGATTATGTTCCTGTAGGGGAATTCTGTTTCAACTATGTAACCTCCAACACTTATGATGTGCTGTGGTCTTACAACGAACTTCATTTAATCACCAGATGAGTTTGTTTTTGAATCATCATTAACGAATCTTTTTTTTTAATTTTTGATCTAATTTTAAATTATAGGTTTGAGCTAGTTTACATGGACTGATTTTCCTTTAAGATACCGTTACTTTAAGATCACTAAGATCACCCAAAAAATGGAAAACCAGTCTAGGTTTCTAGAGGAAAGTTACAACCAGTGCAGCAACTCCCAGGATTGAAGAACCTACAACCACAGGATAGAACTGTCTGTAGGTGAATATTGGCGAAAATGCACTTACACTTGCCATCAATATCGGGAATATAAGTACAACAGCCAGACTTACGATCGAGTGCCAGTCCATGAGGTTTGGTGGTATGCCTAAAAACAGGGTTGTAAATAGGGTTGCAAGAACAACCATCAGGAAACCCCTGCTTATATAAACATATGCACGGGATTTAGACGCATATTCTAGTAAAGGTCCTTCTATAACATCTGCTTTAGCTTTGAGTATTGAGAATGGGTACTCGTTGAGGAGTATCATGTAACCTACGAAGAACACCGCCGCCCCAATTATACCTGCTAAACTAAAAAGCACAGGTCCGTGAATCTGTTGGTATGCAACTATGTCACTCATGTACAGGCTTTTAGTCATTAAAACCGGTACAAAAATTGCTATGTATAATGGGAAAGAACCGAATGCTATAAGACGAAATGCCCTCTTGGTACTGAGTTCCTCCAGGTATGACCTCTGTGTTTCCGGATGTTTGGCTCCCTTAACAATGTCAGGAAATGCCATTCTAAGTGATAGAACTGATTTTGATAGTGAGCCCATGAACATGTATATGACTTCTTCTATCTTTAAAAGTCCAATTATTCCAATTATACTTGCAAAAGCGGCAAAAGAGTACATCTGGGGCATCATAAAGAGTAATATGAACACTACAGATAAAATACTTATAATTGGCAGTGCGTTGTACAGTCTGGGCATTTCAGTGTTTGGGGTTATAGTTTCCTTGAAGAAGAATTTGATTGGAGCCATGAAACCTGGGCTTGATAGGGGCGGACCTATCCTCTGCTGGATCCTTGCTTGTACGAACTTCCTTTCCAATCCTGGAAGCCATAAACCGACGAAAAACGCCACTATAAATGTTCCGATTACAGCGATTATTGAGTTTATAACTGTCATCTGCACTTCTCTCCTACTATTTGTCCATCCTGATTATTTTTATTGCACGGTCTGTGCATGTGAAGCATGGGTCGCACTGAACAATTGAAAGCTGGGCATCTGTTACATGCTGGCCTACGCAGGCGTACTGCATTGCACCAATGTTTGTAATTGAAGGAGTTCTTATGATGGAATGTCTGACCCTTCCGTCCTCAAGAGCATAGGAATGGTAAAGTGTACCCCTTGGCACCTCAATGTAACTTTTGGTAATGGGTGTATCCTGCATCTCCCAGCTCCTGTTGGTTATCTTACCCTCGGGTAAGTTTGAAATTGCCTGTCTTATTATTTTAATAGACTCCAAAACCTCAAATACACGAACGAGAAGGTTTGATTTAACATCCCCATCGTCCTGAGTTATAACATCAAATTCATAGGGGTCGTAGATAGCCATATCACGGCGCAAGTCCTTTTCAACGCCTGTTGCACGTAGAGTTGGGCCGCTGGTACCAAGTTTAATGGCATCTTTTTGAGATAAAACTCCAACACCAGTTATACGGGACATTATCATTGGATCTGACACGAACCTGTCTGCAAAAGCTGTTATTTTTTCTTCAACTACATCCATACCCATTTTGATCTTCTGTATCCTCATATCATCCAGTTCACAGCGCGGCCTGATACCACCTATGATCGGTGCACCGTACTGAACCCTGTTACCCCCGATCATTCCCAGAAGTTCCATAACAGTTTCTCTGATATAAAACATCCTCATGGAAAATGTTTCATGGCCTAATACCTCGCATCCGTGGGCTAAATACAACATGTGGCTGTGCAGACGTTCGAGTTCTTCCATTATTATTCGGATGGACTGTGCACGATCCGGTACCTCAATCCCAAGAGCTTTTTCAGTTACCATGCATGAGTTCCAGATGTGGCTGTTGGAACAAATTCCACATATCTTCTCTGTGAGACTGTTTGCCTTTTCAACAGGAAGACCTTCCATTATTCTTTCAACACCCCTATGGTTAACTCCTACTGTTATTTCAGCATCTTTTACTATTTCATCTTCAACAAATAATCGCACCCTGTAGGGTTCTAGTGCTGCGGGGTGCACTGTTCCCATTGAGATCTCTGTCTCTATTACATTCCTATCGACCTTTTTATCGGTTCCCTGATTATCCATAAAACTACACCTTTTTAAGCACATTTTTTGGCATTATAGCCGTTATGCCCCTGTATTTATTAATATTAATTTTAATTTTAATCATTTAGCATCAAGTAATTTCGGTAGAGCTGCAACTACTCCAGATAATATATCCTCAGGTCTCACCGCACATCCTGGTACCTTTGCATCAACGGGTATTATATTATCAACAGGACCCATGATCTCTTCTGAGGGTATATCTCCGTGGATATTTTTGTATACTCCACCCATAAGTGCACATGCACCTGCAGCCACAACAGCTTTAGGTTCGGGAATGGCTTTGTATATTTCCCTTAGAGGTTGCTCATTAAGTTTTGTTACCGGGCCTGTAACCACCAGCACGTCAGCTTCCCTTGGATTCCAAGTTAAGAAGACTTTATACTGCTCTGCATCGTATTTTGGTGAAAGTATGCAGTTCACGATCTCTATATCGCAGCCGTTACATCCTCCTGTGTACACAAGCATTACATGCACGGCTCTTGCCCTAGAATATGATTTTAAGCTCATATCATCCCTCTTTAAGGTTATTTGTGATTTTTAATGGTTTAGTTTTTAATTTTATTTATTGAGTTAAATTTTTGTGGTGACTCAATTAGTTTAATCAATAAATTTGATCTTTAATCAGATAATCTCTTTAATCCTTCCTCTTCTTTATTATAGTTGAATCCGAAAGGAACTGGGCTATAAATGCAATTTTATCGTCTGATATTTTAACCGGCTTTTCAAGGAGCTTTGATATATCTGATTCCACCACACCAACATCATTTGGGTGTATGGTTCCTGCCTCTCCAAATAGGGCGTATAATGGGCAGAAATCGTGGCAGTTGTAACAGTGAACACATTTTAATTCGTCAATTTCAGGTATCTGCCTTTTTACGAGACCTTCCATTAGTTCAACTGGTTCTTCAATGGGTATCATAGAAATTGCATCGGTTGGGCATGCATTGCAGCATCCCCCACATCCTATGCACGGTACCTCGGCCACTTTATCCGTTGGAACTATTTTACCTTCAAGGATTTTATTTCGTAACTCCATATCCGTAACACGGTCCGATGCAAAAAGAATCCTTTTTATATTGCTGTATGCTCCCTCCAGGAATATTATGATTAAATTTTTCATTGTGATACCTCAAACTCCCTTTCAAATAGTATAGCCCTTGCAGGACATGCATTGGAACATGCACCGCAGTAGGTGCATTTAGAATCATCTACGACTATTTTACCATCTTCTGTCTCTTTTATGGCATTTTCTGGGCATATTTTAGTACAGAGCTTGCAGTTCATGCACAGCTTGTCCTCAACCAGTGTGAAACCGTCTTTTATGGACTTTTTGTACATTGTGGTTTTTGGAATAGCATCTGCCGGGCAATGAATGGCACATTTCTCACAGAGTATACATTTTTCCGTATCAACCTCAATTGAACCTTTTTTAAGAGTTATGGCATCTTTTGGACACACTTCCGCACACACACCACAGGATATGCAGTCTTCTGATACTTCACCAGTCCATGCGACGTTCTGGAAGCTTCTGGCCTCATTGACATCACAAGCTTTAACACATCTGCCACATGATACACAGAAACCTTTTATTTTACGTTCTGGCTCATCTGCAAGTCTGATTGTTCCTACAGGACATACATCAAGGCAGTCCATTGTGCTGCATTCCTCGCAGAGGGTTGGGTCGTAGCGCAGTTTTCCATCAACCATTTTTAAAGCACCATGAGTGCATGCCTCAGCACATAAGCCACAGTTCAGACAGGAAACAATTTTACCTTCTATCTCTTCATCTGGTTCCGGCTTCCTGATTTTAACTTCAAAGTCATCGATGTAGATCGCCTTGTTAGGGCATTCTTTTACACATTTAAGGCATAATGTGCATTTTTCAGGGTCTATGGTCGTGTCTGTTATCGCACCTGCAGGACAGACATCCTCACACACACCACACTGTGTACATTTACCTTCAAGGTTAACATCAACCATTATGGCATCTGTTGGGCAGTAGTACTGGCACCTTCCACAGAGAGTACATTTTTCAGGGTCTGTGACCACGTTTGTCCTTTGAGCTTTCTCTTCTTCCTTGTGGACCTTAACTGTTGGTTGAACTGTTAAGTTTAGGGATTCAAGGAACTTGAGCTGTCTGTCCTCTATGACATCATAAGCATCGATCCTTGCTTTAATTGGACAGGCGTCCACGCATATTCCGCATCTTGCACATATTCCCTTTACAACTCCGTCCTCTATGTGTATACTGTTTACGGGACAGGTCATTTCGCAGACTCCACATGCATTGCACCTTGCCCTGTCAACCACGTATCCACCATATCTGTTCTTGAATATGGCTCTGTTCGGACAGGCTTCTGCGCATGCTCCACATGTGATGCAGCTGAATGCTTTGCCTTCTATGAGTCTTATTGCGCCTGTTGGACATTCTTTAATGCATTCTCCAAGGCCTTCACATTTTTTAGTTGATAAGAACATGATCCTTCTACTCCATTTCATTTAGATGATGGTATGAGACTTCAAATTAGATTTAAAATCCTATTTTTTTTAATTTCCTTGAGATCTTATCCCAATTTCGTTCTCGAATTATTATTTTTAAGTTTATTTCCTTCCTATTATTATTTGTTCAAAAATTTTTTAGAAAAATTTATAAATTATAATTTTTTTTAATCTTTCCCAATTTCAATTTATTACAACTTTTTTTGCCCCTATTACCTTCCAAAGGTTAATTTTCCTACTATTATCCCTGCAAGTGCTGCAAGGAGACCGTTCGCCAATTTGGAGTCAGTGTAATATGGGAAAGGACCTAGTTGGTATGCCATAAGTAATGCTACTATGATCAACACCACGAATACTGACGCTCCAAATTTGAGCTTGCTGTCTGGGTTTTGCTTAATCCTTGTACCTAATATGAATCCAATTATGAATCCAAGAACTAATGGGCCTATGTAAACCATTTTTAACTCTCCTTAGATCTCCTTAGTGTCTATGTAATCTTCGCTGGTTCCTTTGGCTCCGAGAAATGCTATTACTACCGCTGATAAACCCACCATCACCTTAAGGCCAACAACGAAGTTGAGGTATGGTATTATACCCGCATGAAGTGCGTCAGGGTAATTGAAAAGTGTACTTATTGCTGGTGGCACTATGTGGTAGATGTCAGTTCCTAGGTTGTAGAGGAAGAAACCCGATGCAAAAAGTCCAGCAAGTCCGAGAAACACATATCCCAATGCCCCTGCACTTTCAAGACCTGCCATGAAGTTGTGTGAAAGTTTGAATGGGCTTTCATCTAATCCGTATACAACAAGACAGAAAATTAATCCTGCGGCTATCATTGCCCCACCCTGAAAACCTCCACCGGGTGTTATGTGTCCTCCAAGGATTGTCAGTGCTCCGTAACACATCATTATGATTGAAGCTGGAAATACGAATATTTTAAGTATTGTACTCATTTATTTCCCCCCAAGTTCTACTTTTCCCCTTCCAAATACCAGAAGAGTTACCACAACGGCTGTAACAAGTATAAGAGCTTCCCCAAGAGTGTCATAACCCCTCCAGTCAAACACGATGTTGGTAACCATGTTTGGAGCTATCTGCGGCCCTATCCAGTTGTAGATATAGCTTATACCAGGATAGATCATGTTGCTAAAGTCGTATGTTGACTCTAATAACGCAACAGCAAACGCAACCATTGAAAGTCCTGCGATCAAGTTTCTGAGCCCTTCAGACATTTAAATTCCCCCAGTAAAACAGTACTGTTACAATTCCAAGTGCCAGTATCACATAGAAAGTCATGCTAGCAAGTGAGTCGTTTTGCTCCCTTTTCAGCTTTGGCATGATTGGCATCACAATTATGGCCATGAATATCAGCGCCAGAACCACAAATATCATCAGAACCCTGCTTACAAACCTTAACATGACCGCTGCGATTAGAAGGGTTGAGATAAGGGTTATCTCAGCTGTAAGTATCGATGAAGTGAATATGTTACTTATGGGTTCTTCTTTTTGAGCTTCTCCCTGAATTTCTTTTATTCTTCTTCTTATCAAGTCATATATGTTCATAAAATCACCCTTATCATTTAGACAATACTAGCTGCCAGAGGCTGCAGATAACCTGTTGCTAATTGTGGGAAAAGACCGAATGTTATACAGATCACCAGAAACGCAACCATTGCTATTATAGTTATTTTTGGTATTCTTTCTTCCATTATCTCAAGATTTTTTGGTTTAGCCCTGAGATAAATTGCATAAAATGCTTTCATAAATGTCATGAATGTCACGATACTCAACAGTATCATTATAACACCGAGTTCAGGCAAACCAGCCTGTACCGCTGCTTGACATAGCATAAGTTTACTCTGGAAAGCATTTAATGGAGGAACGCCTGCCATTGCAAATCCTGCAAGCAGCACAAGAAATGCTGATTTTGGTGATTCTACCATCATACCACCAAGTTTGCGAATGTCGCTCTGCCTGGTTTTGTAAAGGATGGTTCCAAATCCTATGAAAAGGAATGCTGTGATAACAACTTCATTCACGGCCTGGAAGAGTCCCGCTGTAATTCCTGCGGCTGTTCCAAGGCCCAAACCTATTCCTATGTATCCAAGCTCGCCCACTGCAAGGTATCCGATGATCCTCTTGAAATCTGTCTGTGTCAATGCCATTGTAATTCCCAGAACCATTGCAAGCAGTGATATACCTATTATAAAGACCTTTGTAAAGGGTAGGTACCCAAATATCCTGATTATTATGACACCCAGTGCAACGAACATGAACACTGAGAATGCCTGAAGCATTGCAGCACCGTTTGGCAGTGCTTTGCTGTAAACAGCTGATTTTATCGAATGGAACGGTGGAAGTCCTGCACCATAAAGCCATCCGAAGACTATAAGTGCACACGCCATGAGAAGAACAGGACTCTGTGGGTTGACAATTCCTGTTTTTATGGCGTAAACTATGTCAGTTATGTTAACGTTACCTGTAACCCCAAGTAAGAGAGCTATTCCAACTAGCAGGAGTGGTGAAGCTATACCTCCCAGTATCATGTACTTGAGGGCTGTTTCGTAGTTGCCCTTGACCCTTGAAACCAACACTATACCAACTTGAGTGAGTGCAGCTATCTCAAAGAAGACGTAAAGGTTGAATATGTCGTCTGTAAGTATTAAAGCCGTTATTGAAGCTGCCAGCATGAATAATAGATATGCATAAACTCCTGAAGGCCTTTTAACCTCGTAGAGGGATGTGAATATTGCAAATAATGCAACTATTCCCATTATGAACACCATGAGTTTCTGTGCACTTCCGAATACGTAGGTTATAGCTGGGTGGAAAAGGTTCAGGGCTGATCCGGTTATGAATGCAGGCAAACCCGCAGCTATGGTATTGTTTTGTGCAAGTGGAGCATATCCTCCGAAGTATTGAATACCGTAACCCGTTACAATGGGGATTACTGGTAATGCTAGTGCTACAACTATTGCAATTACCTTTACAGTGCGGTCCCTTTCATGAAGCAGGTTCAAAAAGAGTGCACATGTGATTGGAATTATGACCATTAATGGAATAAGAAGGTTCATAAAATCCCCCCTTTGAAGATTTTGGGGATGATCACATCCATAATTAAATTCAAATCATTTAAACATTGCATGATCTGTGTTTGCGTGATGTTTCCTGTGTTAACTGAAGACATTTCATTACTCTCCATCTCAATTATCTCCAAGAAGTTTTGAAGCGCTGATTGATCCGTGTCTTTTGTAAAGCACTATTATGATACCGAGCATTACAGCCATTGTACTTGCACCTATAACGATACTGGTAAGCACAAGGGCGAAAGGTAAAGGATAAGATGCATTTTGGGCGAAGTAGTTTACCGACATGCCTGGAAGGAATATGTAAACAATTCCACCGACTTTGTAACCCATTGCAATTAAGAAAAGGTTGGCACCATCACCTATGAATGCGAGCCCTATGACCTTTTTTATGAGATTGTCAAGGAATACAGCTCCAAATATGCCTATAATTATCAAAGCACTTGCTGTTAAAAGTGATGCGACTTGTGTGTCCATGATCATTTATTTCCCTCCTGACTCCCCAGATTCTTTTGATTCCACAACTCTGCGCGTTTTTTTAACAGCGAGGGCAATAAAAACAGGCACTATGGCCGAACCCACAATTGCCTGGGTAAGGGCGACATCAGGAGCCATTAGATACTGATAAAGGAATGCAAGAGAAGCTCCGGGAATCCCTGTCAGTATGGCTGCCTTCAACAGGTCTTTCTGCATCAAGGCTATGATTGCTCCACCAATTGTTGTTATCATGAGTATGTATTCTATCATTTTTCTTCCTCTCCATAGTAGTGGCCGTTGGCTATTGCATGCGATGCGAAAGGTGCAAGGATGAAATAGGCTACAGCAAGCAGAGGCTCGTTGAGCACCAGTAATGCAATGATACATGCCACATCAGCTATCCCCAGAATGTGTATTCTGGCGTATAACACGTTAGGTATGTCATCCTTGAATCTTATGATTCCATAAGCGGTAAGCAGTATGAATGCTGCTGCTATAAGGAGTAAAATTGATTTTATTATGATCAATATGTCTTCCATCTCAGTCTCCCCTCAACACTTTTGCAAATGCTATGGTTCCAACTGGGCCTAAAAAAACCAGTGCAGTGGCAATATCCCTGCAAAACTGCAGTCCATAGATATTGTTTACCAGGATTAAGAGGGTTGCTACAGATATGCTAAGACCCCCTACTCCCACAAGACCCATTGCTATGGTTTTTCTGGTTGTGATTCTTATGGTTGCAACTGCAAAAATTGCAAGAGCCGCCATTAAAATGTATTCCGATAACAGTAAAATATTCATTCTAACATCCCTTTTATATATGGTTCAAACGGAATTATGGCCTCTTTCTCACGTGGCGTTATAATTGCCACTTTTAATATCTTGTTTTCAGAGTCTAAGTCAACTGAAAGCGTTCCAGGAGTTAACGTGATACTGTTTGCAAGTATAACCTGGGAAATAGGGCGCTCAAGTTCTGTATCGATCTCTATTACAACAGGGTCTATTTTCCCATCTACGACTCTGAAAGCTACATCGAAAGAAGATTTCAGGATCTCAATGACGAGTACGACAAAATAAACGATTCCATAGAATATCCGGACTATAAACATGATAAACTAACTCCCTTATCTGTGATCCTAATAATGAATAATTAACATGATTATTTATGATAATATAAATCTTTCTATTATATAATTTTGTGCTGATTAAACCTAGCAAAATTCCCCAAAATCCACCCATATAAATAATATAAAGTGGATTAAAAGGTCATAACAGAGAGAAAAAATCACAACGGAATAATGGACTTACAATTAATTACAAAACAATAACAGACATCAAAAAAATAACAGCACAAATACCGATAAAAAAAAACCTACCTTAAAAACCTACCTTATCTTCCTACCATTATCGTCATTGTATTGTTTGATAGGATAGGTTAGATTTACCACTCTACAAAAAAATCAATTTAAACTATGAATTATTCTTTGCTTATTCTATTTCGTAATCAGCACCGAATCTGAATTGGTAATAAATTGGATATTAAAGTTATTTAAGTTTAAATATACGAATAAAAATTCCACGTCATGAACATGCAGCCAGCTTTACCATTAAAATCTTTGAAAAGACTCTCAACGGTAGTTTTATCACTTCCAAATGGTTTTGTGATGTAAATCGTTTTATTACCATGCTGCTGCACATCCGTAACATTGTAACTTGTCATGTTAACAGGCTCAGATTGATTTATAACGGTAAGCTGATGGTAAGCTGTGTTGGTGCCTCCCAACTCAATTGCAACCCATGTAAGAAGGATAATACCAACAATAACAGCGGGTTTTATTAAATTCTTTAAATAAAATGGATTTTTTGCAAAGTAAACGCATAGTAAGATTCCTATTCCGATTAATAATGGTTGTGAAAACATACCCCCATCTATCATCCCTATGATAGCTACAGTGATTGCAAATGATGTAATAAGCTTGTAGGTATCTTTCATGCCTTTCATAGCAAGTAAACCTGCAATGTATACTAATGGTAACGCTATCACTATAATGAAAGCAAAGGGTGAAGTATACTGAATAAGAGATATTCCTGTATTAATGTTGTGTGGAGCTATTTTACCGAATAAACTTACCATATAACCTATCACAGACTTGAAAACATGGCTATGCATTATACTTGTAGTGCTTGGTCTAGGATTCATTGAAATAAATATTGTAAATATAGAAACTCCAAATTTAAGTCGTATCCATACTTCAGTAAGTAAACCAACCACACATGTAGAAAATATAGTTAGTATAGAAATTAACAAATATCTCTTACCATCAGCCCATTTTTCAGAGAAAAACCTACAGTTTAACCATTCATTTGAAGTGGAAAAAGAGCTCAAAAGAAGAAGACTTCCCATCATAACCAACAGTATCACTGCTTTACCCTCAGAAGAACCTTCAAGCACGGGCCAAAGAACTGTTGTCACTGCTTTACTCATAAAATTAGTTTTAAGGAGCACACCTCCCAAAAGTATTAGTAAAATCCCTGCTAAACGCAGACGATTAATGCGCAAATTTATCACCCTATTAAAATACATTTTAAAACTACTTCCATTCCATTTGTAACTTGTCGTTTAGTAAGTATTTGAGTTGTTTAAGTAGAGTCCTGTGTAATATCGGTTGGTGCTTGTGTTGACTTGCACATAATTCTGATTTAATAAGCCGTGGTTATAATCATATTGCAATTCTGAAGCATGCCATAACTCATAATTTCTGTATGGATCGTTTAAGTAGGGCGAGAACATTCCCAAAAATGTGTATAAATAAGCTGGAATTATTCCGTATGTTTTTGTTAATATTTGGAAATAAACAGGAAATCCTTCTCCAGGGGTTATTATAGGATTTCCTTCCCTTACGGTCCCTTTAAAAACCATTGGAATTGGACCCTGTTGACCATGTTCTTGAGCGAGTGTATTGACATGATTCATCATCTCATCATAAGTATCGTAGACAGTTCCATCGGACATATATTTATATCTACCATCTGGAACACCGAATAAGGCCAATTTAAGTGAATCTAAAAAGTTAACCTGACCCAAATTTATTGAACCTGCACCCTGGGTGTCAATGAAGGCCACTTCTATTATATACACATCCCCTTCTTGATAACTACGATAATTGGAGCCCCCATACATTTGCAATACCAGTGCAGTTTTAGATCCTTTATCCTCTGCCTGTTGAGCAAGGAGTTGAGAATGAAGATGACCTGGATACATATCCGGGTTTGCCAGTTTAACAAATGCAAGTCTTCCTAAAGGTTCTATAGGGCCACTAGAAACTGTGACATAGGAATAGCCAACGAACAAAGCTAAAATAGCAAGTGCAATCAATAACCATCTTCTTCTCATAATCTTTCCACTATCCTTCAACTTCTAATTCATTCAACTTCTAATCAAACTACTGTTTCTTATTCTGTTAAATGCTTTTAACGATGCTTTTATAGATTTATCTTTAAAATATCCATATTTATTAACGTATTTTTTAAAAATAATCTCATATAATTTCTTAGGTCTAGTTTTGTGAATTATATCTAAGTATTTATTCTCGAGTTATACCTCATTTAACCCATTTGAATAAAAAAGAGGATAGTCAGTTAAACTATATAAACTTACTTAAACTTACTTACATTTTTATCAAGTAAAAATGAAAATGGATTAAAGCAAAAATTAGAGGTTATACTTTAATATAAACAATGTTAAAGAAAAAACGACCCAATCCCTACTTTATAAACAAAAACCGCCACCAACATCGAAACAACCCACATCCCGAACAAAAACATACCCCAACTTTTCCTGTACTTCTTTGAGGAGAATGGGTTTAAAAGTTCCACGCCGCTTGGAGTGAAAATATCCAACATTATATGACTTAAACAACCTAAAAATAATGCTCCAACAACATAATAAGGATTTAAAACCAGTGAAGGAGTTAAAATTATTCCCACAATAACGAGGGAAGTGTATAAAGGCACTAGTTTTTTGTTTAAAATGATAAACCCCAAAATAAGGGATATTACTATTAAAGAAATCTTTAAACCAATTTTAAAATCTTGAAGAATGATATGGGATCCGAGTACGAAGATCGAAAGAAAACATGTTATAATAGTTATTCCCATAAATGAGTGCATAAATCCCCTATGTTTGGATATATAAAATATCAATGCCAATGCAACTAATATTATGCCTATTAAAAAGGGTAATTTCAATATATAAAGTGTTAATGTTATTACAAGTCCAATTAATACCATTATGGTCAGATTTTTCCTGTTCACGTCATGGTCCATGTCTATAATAGAGGCACCTAAAACTGCAAGGGAAAGGTAGAAAACATCTGGAAAAAATGGAAACGCCATTATCATTGAAAATAAAACGTGTTTTTTGTAAGAAGGCATTTTATCATGTTCACTTTGTATTATAAAATAAAAAAGAGTTTCTATTTAGAGTTATCCCATGATCTACTTAGTACTTTTGATCTATTCCTAAAAATAATAAGAGGATTATATTAAATTGTAATATATTAAATTGTTAAAATTATTAGCAATATATTTTGAATCTACTCTCTTGGGTAATATATTGAATTTACTCACTTTTGAATTTACTCACTTGAGATAATATCAAAGTACCTGAGATACGACAGCATCTGAAGATATGACTTTTCAGGACTTCCCTTCTTCACTTCACAGTTTTCAGAAACCACTTCACATGTTACAGAAGGTATGCCCTGCATGTTGCATTCATCTTCAAGTGCGCCGCTGTAAAGAGTCGCCGCATGGTCGAAACTGAGTAACTTGGATGACATAGCATCAGTTATGTATTTAGCTATCGTTAAACTTTCAGAACACGGCTCTTTGGAACAGAAAACACTTTCAACGCCAGGGTTGCTCCTTGGTTTGGTTGCATGAAAATCTGCCACAGAATCTACTTTAAAGGTTTTGGTGGCTTTCAGTATATTATTTGAAATTGAACCTCCCTTTGAAGCTGTTCTGTTCATATCAATACCTTTAAATTTCCTGGAATTTTTCATTGTGGCATGGGGCACTGCAAATGGAATTATATAAACCGTTCCATTCACATGCAGGTCCCCGATCTCATCTACAAGCCTCAAGGCTGCTATCTGGGGAGGAAATTCATTGCCATGAATCCCGGCTGTTAACATGACTTTAGGTGATTCACTTATTCCATCACTTATTTTAAGTACAGGCGTTCCATATTTTGCTGCACGGATCAATCTAGATGATACAGGACCTTCATGGATGTGATCCATGATCGTTTCATTCTCATCTATACGACCCCCAGATTCATGGGACAGTAACATTATTTTGCCTTTAAAAGCCATGAAATTCACCAAGTTTAAATTAGAAAATATATCAAATAAAATATATCATTGAATTGGTATCATTGAACTACGATATCATCAAGTTGTAGTTCAGGTTACATACTCAACAATAATTGTTATATATTTTTTTGAATGACTCATTATAAATAAATCAAGGTGATTAAAAAATGGAAAAAGTTGTTCTTGCATTCAGTGGTGGATTGGACACATCTGTATGCGCAAAGTTACTCCAAGAAAAATATGGAATGGAAGTTATTACCGCCTGCGTTGATGTAGGGCAGCCGGAAGATGAAATAAAAAGGCCAGAAGAGGTTGCAAACAATATCGGTGTTTCAAAACATTACACTATAGACGCCAAAGATGAGTTTGCACGTGATGTCATATTCAAAGCAGTGAAAGCAAATGCAATGTATGAGGGCTATCCCCTAAGCACTGCTCTTGCAAGACCACTCATAGCCCAAAAAATCGTGGAAATTGCAAAAAAAGAGGGTGCAGCAGCAATTGCCCATGGATGTACAGGTAAAGGAAACGATCAGTTCAGATTCGAATCAACCATAAGATCAGAATCATCATGCGATGTAATAGCCCCAGTAAGGGATTTAAACCTCACAAGGACTGAGGAGATGGAATATGCAAAGTCCAACAACATACCACTTCAGTCCGACAAGCTTTACAGTATCGACGAGAACGTTTGGGGCAGATCAATAGAGGGGGACATTCTCGAAGATCCTATGGTGGAAATACCAGAAGAAGCCTTCAATTGGACACGTTCAAGTGACGATGCACCCGATGAAGCCCAGGTAGTTGAGATGGAATTTGAAAACGGTGTTCCCGTGGCCCTTGACGGCAAGAAAATGAAACCTCTTGAGATCATCAAGGAATGCAATCGAATAGCAGGCATGCATGGTATTGGAAGGGTTGACATGCTTGAGGACAGAATAATTGGTCTTAAATCCAGGGAAAACTACGAAACCCCAGGGGCAGTTTTCATTATAACAGCCCACAAAGCTCTTGAGCAGATGACACTAACAAGGGAAGAACTTAAATTTGCTGAAATAGTTTCACAAACCTATTCAGAACTTGTTTACGAGGGATTATGGCATGAACCCCTACGAGAAGACCTTGACCAGCTTGTAGATAACATGCAAAAACGTGTGACAGGCGTTGTCAGGGTGAGGCTTCACAAGGGTGGAATGAGAATTTTAGGACGTAAATCTCCTTACAGTCTCTACAGCCAGGAAGCTGTGTCTTTTGAGGACAAAGAACTTGACCAGCGTGAAATGACTGGTATGGTTAAAAACTACGGCCTGCAGGCAGCATGCTTCCAGAAAATGCGTAAAAACGACTGAATAAACCGCTGAAATTCTATAAACTAAATGAAATGGGAAACAGGGATTATTTTGTGATTGTACCAAATAAAAACAATCCTTAAAAAATCCTTAATTTCATTTTTTTTATTAAAACAAAGCAATGATTTGAATTATTTTTTTGAAAATTATTTTTTTGGAATTATCTTTTAAAAGTAGTGCCCGGTTTTTTCCTTCTGAATTTTTTTAATTTTTTTAAAGTTAGAATTCATCCAAATTATTATTATCAGCCACAAATGTAGCAATTATGAGTGCATCGACAAGTAAACTTATCAATGAATACACGCATCAATGATCATCATGGTCGTAGAAAGTATTTTAGTTGGAATTTTCCTTGTAATACTATTAATAGTAGGCTTAATAATTCTTTTCAAGGCAGCAGGTATAATCATAAAGATTTTACTGCACATGGCCCTGGGCTTTGTACTGCTTTTCATAGTGGATCTAATTCCTATCATCAACGTTCCAATCAACATTATCACAGTTCTGGTTGCAGGGTTTGGAGGGGTTTTTGGAGTGGTGCTGCTGATTATTCTGAGTGTTTTAGGAATTTCATGGTTATGAGGGTTTAGTTTATAAAAAACTATTTAATTAACCCCTAAAAAAATAATTAATTCAAAAAAAATTTGTTAAATCGTTCCTACTATTTTATCCCAATAAAAACTCTGGGAATATATCTTAAAATGTCGCTAGCCAGAAAATTGTATCCATATTCGGAAGATGCAAGATCTCCAGCCACTCCATTTATATAAGCCCCTAAATAAGCTGCTTCAAATGCATCGTGGCTTTGAGCAATCAAACCTCCAACAAGACCTGCCAGAACATCCCCAGTTCCACCAACAGTCATTCCAGGATTTCCTGTTGCATTAAGCCTTACGTACTTACCGTTTGAAACCACATCTACAGCACCTTTAAGTAAAACAACACAATCAGAGTTTTTGGAAGCTTCTAAAACTGTTTCAACTTTATCCTCAAAGTTTTGGGGAACTGGCAAATCAAAAACTGCTTTGAACTCTGCAGTGTGAGGTGTTAAAACTACTTCTCTTTCTGCTTTTTTGTTCAATTTTTTAATTATATTCAGATCAAGGAGTTTCAAAGCATCAGCATCGATGACCAATGGTTTCTCAATCTTATGGACGATTTCATTCAATGCAAGGGCTGTTTCATCTTCTCTGCCAATTCCACATCCAACAACAAGAGAATCAGCGCCTTTTGAAAGTTCTATTATTTCATCAACATTTCCAGGATTTATAAAGCTGCCTGAAATATCATCTCTAAGAGTTTTTACGATTAAATCAGGAGAATAAGATCGTATTGGGGATGCAACACATGCGGGACATGCTACAACCGATATATCAACCCCTGATCGTAGGGATGACATTGCTGCAAGGGCAGGTGCTCCTGAATAATCCATGCTCCCACCTAAAATAAGTACACTGCCGTTTTGACCTTTATGCGACGATGAATCCCTATTTTTAAGTCTTAAAAGGTCTCCAGGGCCTGTGAATATCTCAGCTTCCCTTGGTATTCCTATGTCACAAACCTGTACCTTTCCAACATGCTCAATTCTGGCATTTTTAAGTCCTGTTTTTGCCCTGTGGAAGGTTACGGTGCTGTCTGCAATTACCGTTTTATCAGGAACTTCGCCTGTAAGGGGGTCAAGACCACTTGGAACATCAACAGCCATTTTAAGGCATTTTAATCCGTTTATAATGTCAATTGCACTTGATACAGGTTCTCTGAGATTTCCTTTTATTCCAGTTCCAAGTATTGCATCTAAAACAACCCCTGCATCAATGTCTTCCCCTAATTTTTTGAGTTTAGATGAATCTTCGACTACATGTATTTTAAGAGGATTTAGATTCTTATCTATCTTCTGGAGAACCTCCCAGTTTGCCCGGGCTTCATCTGATTTTATCCTTGAGGGGTGGCTCAACAAGAAAACTTCAACTTCAAAACCTCTGTTTAGAAGGTACCGTACTGCTACGAAACCATCACCGCCGTTTCCACCTGTGCCTGCAAATATTGCCACTTTGCACGGTTTTACTAGCTCAGATATCTTATCAGCTAGGCATCTGCCAGCATTTTCCATTAAGGATGATCTTGGAATCCCCAGAGCCGCCACATTGGCATCTACAACCATCATGTCCTTTGGAGTCATGGTATCACTACTTATAAATTATAAAACAAATTATATTTAATAATAACTTTTAAGACGAGCTTAGATTTAATGTATGCTTAAAAATTTGAAAATTTACCAATGATATCTGTGAAAAAACATTGAAAATTGTAGGTTCCATCCAAATTTTACACACAAAACAAAGAAAAAATTGTATTTCATTTTACATCATGTATCGTATCGATTGAAAAATGGTGATCTTGTGCGTCCACCATACTTACCAATATTACCCGAAGAAATTCCAGGGACATCCTATTCACTGGCGTTGTATGCTTTAGTAGGTGTGATCCTATTGATAGCCTACGGCATTATCGGATCCATTTATGTAATGGGTTTAGATCCGATCAACGCCCTTTATTTCACTGTACAGACCATAGCAACCGTGGGTTTTGGTGATATCAGACCTGTAACTCCTATCCAAAAGATTTTTACCGTGACTCTAGTTCTGGGAGGAGTAGGATTACTTGCATACGCATTTACATTAACAATAACGGTGGTTACAATGGCAGTTGAAGAAATCACATCTGGCGCTAGACAAAGGCGGCTGATAGCCGCTACAAAAGACCATTTCGTCCTCTGCGGCTATGGGAGAGTTGGTGGTGCCGTGCATAAAGAGCTTAAAAAAAGGGATAGGAATGTAATAATAATTGAAAGGGATAAAGACATAGTTGAAAAGGAGCTTTGGGAAGATCCTGATGTTCTGGCCATTCCGGGAGATGCCACGGATGAAACTGTGATGATAGATGCAGGTATAAAAAAAGCCCGTGGAGTTATAATAACAACAGGAGACGATGTTGACAACCTTTTCATAACATTAACAGCGAGAGAGCTTCATCCTGAGATATGGATAGTCACAAGGGCCAGTAAAAAGGAGAATATCCGTAGATTATACCGTTCAGGTGCCGATAAGGTCATATCCCCCGAGGCAAGTGGAGCTGAGGATATTTATTTTGCTGCAATGGAACCCACCATAATGAAGATCACCGAGATACACGGTGTTGCAGAGATAAAGAGGGAAGCTGAGATCATCCTGAAACATGGCTGCACCCTGGAAAACATAGAGTACCACCTACCGGAATTCAAGGAACCTCTTGCAAGAAAGATTGGAGTGTCCAAAATAAACCAGCTGAACAGATTTTTAAGCAGTTTAGAACGTGATATAAACCGAAAAAAATCTTTAGAAAAAATATACGAATCTGTAAGTGGAATTCACTCCCATTGGATCTCAGGACCTACAAAAGAAAGTTTGGATAAAGTTGCTGAGGAACTTAAAAAAGAAGGGTTTTTACTTGGCATCAACCTTAACGAAGAAGAGATAAAAGATGCCGTGAAAAAGCATGGTAAACTCGTTGAGGTGGTCTTAAAACCTGAGATGAAGA